>JAUNBR010000034.1:0-1953 GCA_030527015.1 Planctomycetia bacterium | reverse complement strand
TCGCGCTGATGGCCTTCCCCGCAAAAAAACGTGAATGAAAAACGACTTTCCGCGTTCCGAGAAAATGGAAAGAGAGTTTCTGCTTCCAGAACATCCGACCGTGCCCGACGCGCACTCCGTCCCCGCATAAAAAATCAGAACCCGAATCGCCCGACGAAATTTTTCACAGACGCCGTTTCACTTCGGTCACGCTCCAGCGAAACGAAACATGAAAATTCCGCTGCGCTTTCGCCGTTTTCGATCACCCAGACTGTCTGTCGGCCGCCCTTCCCCAAAGTAAAGCCCAAAATCTACGCGAAATATTATGCACCGAGAATCCATATACTCATGCCATTTTAAAATTCAGTTTTCGCCTGCGACGAGATGAAACTTTTCATTTATCAGCGTACGCAGTTCTGAACGATACCGTTTTCGGCGGCTGAAAAAGATTTTGCATTCTTGCATGAATTTTGAAAATTCCGGAATATAACGATTATAGAGCACTTTTTTCTTGAAAAATCGCCATAAGCGTTCGATCGGATTTAAGTTCGGCGAATAAGTTGGTAAAAAATGCAGACGAATTTTCGTGTGGGATAAAATTCGCGCAAAAGTGCGGCGCGATCATATCGAGCGTTGTCGACAAAAACGTGAATGACGGTTTTCGGATCGTGCCGAGAAATCAATTTTTTGAAAAGACGAATCGTCGTTTTCGCGTTCACGGTCACAGGAAAATCGACGCACGTCGCGTGCGTGTCGATGTTTATCAAACCGTTAATGTTCACGTGTTGCCGCGAAGAATTCGACTTCAGCGCATGCTCTTTGCCGCGTCGAATCCAACCGTGGGCAGGAATGCTTTGGTGGCGCGGATGGCAGTCGTCGCCGAATATGGTTTCACATTACATTTTCATTTTATGCGACTCTGAACGCAAGCATTTTTAGCGAAAACAAAATGCCGGAGAAGTGAAATTTTACCGTGCATCGGATAAAAAAAACTCGTTTGGACCCGCGTTTTTCCGGAGTTTACGGTACGTCGTGACGAATTTTTTTGCTTTTCGAGGTCCGATTTTCACGGCACGTGTTTCGGTTTTTTGTAGACGAAACCCAGTCGGCGCAGTAACTTATCCATCTGCGAACACGAAAGTAAAACGGAATTCGCGCTCTGACCGTGATGCAAAATTTCATTCATATTCCGACATGAATTTTTTTCATGCCAGCGCGACAATTTCATTTAGTCCATTTACCAGACGGATCGTCCGAGATCAAGACGATAATTTAACATGACGATTCCTCCAACTTTCCACGTCTAAATAATTCACCTTAAAATATTTGTGTTTTCCACGACGCTGAACGCGCAGGTATTTTTAACGAAAACAAAATGTCGGAGAAATGAAATTTTACCGTGCATCGGGTATAAAAAACGTCGTTTGCCACAGCATTTTTTCAGGAGTTTACGGTACTTCGTGACGAATTCTTTTTGCTTTTCAGGGTCCGCTTTGCCCGGCACGTGCTTCGGTTTTTTGTAGACGAAACCGAGGCGGTTCAAAAAACTGCACATTCCGGATCGTGTAAAAAAAACGTGATACATTTTCAGAATATGCCGCTGGATTTCAGCCACTTTTTGACAGAGATTTTCATCCAGCCACTTCCCGAGCTCCACCTTCTGAGCGTCGGTAAGTTTGGTCGCACGACCTCGCAAAAGACGCTGTTTGAGCGCGTCGATTCCGCCGGACTTCCATTTTTGAAAGTAAACGCGCACGGTATTTTCGTCGACCATCAGCACCTCTGCCACGTCGCCGACCGACCAGCCGCTTCCGAGCAGAAAAACCGCTTTTAACCTGTCCGCCACCCACTTTTCGTGAGTTTTTTTGTGCTCACGGCGTAAGTTTTCCCAAATTTCTTGCGATAATTTGTAATTTTCAATTTTCCCACTTGACAACGCTTTCAATCTTAGTGATAATTATTCTATCGTGCAAA
>JAUNBR010000113.1 GCA_030527015.1 Planctomycetia bacterium | reverse complement strand
TTGACGAGTGTCGGCGGCAAAAGTTCCAAGAAATTTTTATTTTTTTAAAAAATTTGAATTTTTGTAAATTTTATACCCGATACACTATAATTTCCTCTTCCTCGGCATTTTGCTTCGCTGAAAATGCATGCTTTCAGGGCCGCAAAAAAATGAAATTTAAAGTGGAACCAGGTATATTTTTTACGTTTTTAAGAATGCGCGTGCCGACAAAATTTTCCGTGCCAAGAACCGTTCATTCCGTGTCGGAACGTATTATCCGGTAACGGAAAACTATCACTCTGTGTCGGAAAACCATCACTCACAAGAATTTTTCCGACATTCTTTCGGACTAAAATTTTCCAAAAAAATACCGCCTTCCAGGAAGTTTCGTGCTTCCCGAATGGCGGCGTTCCATTTCAAAATATGACTATGATAGAATGATTTCGTAGTGGGATCAGAAACCTGTGGTATCATTCATCCAGAATGTTTTCTCTAAAACTACAGTGTTCTGATGCATATTAGAAATAATGGCCCGAATAGGAGGAGGACCCATAATAACGCAAAAAGGCCAGGCAGCAGGGTGACTAAAATTATTTTCTTGCTTCCTTCCATACAGCATAGGACCCAAAAGATAAATGCTAAACCGGAAAAAATAAAAAGAGGAACAATCGTAGAAACCTGTATGAACCCTGTGCCGTTACATAAATTCCATAATCCAATAAGCGTCAACACGATCGCGACATCACTTAAAATCAGTCCCCATATAAAAAAATGAATCATATTTTCTCCTGTCAGCGCTTTTGATTGTGCGTCGCCTCGATACAAGATGTTCTCCGTGTCGGGTGCGCCAGATTAAAACTGCCAGCACAGTTTCCGTCGTGCAAAGTTCCTGAAAAAATTTTTGCGGAATCCATTCCCTCCAGACGTTTTGTATTATAAAACATTTTTTCACCGTCCACAAGGGGTTTTCTTAAAAACCTCAAAAAAATTCGAAATTTTTTCGGAAGATATTTCCGTTTCCTTTGTCTGTCTACAGATTTACTGTGATTTTTATACCCGATACATTATAAAATTCAGCTTCACCGGCTTTTTTGCTTCGCTGAAAAAGCCTGCTTTTAGAGCCACACAAAACGAAATTTTAAATTGGAACCAGTATACTTCACAGAAAATATCTGCGTCAGAGCCGCAGGAAACGGAAATTTAATGGAAAGGTATAATATGGGAATTTAAGGGAGAACTAAAATATATATCATTATTGTTCGTTCACGGATGAAGGTGTGTAAATGCCTACTGTGCCTTCTGGAAGGATGGTGGAAAAATTAGTTGCTTCCCAGATGGGAGTTTCTAATTTTTTATATTCCTGGATAATATTTTTAGTTTCATCGGTCATGTGAATTCCCCAGGCAGTGAAAAAAGGAGAAAGGTCATAACCTGAAATTTTAGATGAAACACGGACTAAATACTGCATTTTGTCCTGATCCGTTTTAATGGGTAAATCATGTTCACGATAATACCGGTGTAATTGGGGATAAAAATTTTCACCGAAAGCCATTCTTAACTGCCAAAACATACACAGTTTCATGAAAACGTCATTATTTTTGTTATAATCACGATTTGGATCCGCCAGAAAACGTTTCATGGCCCGAATGGTTTCAGGAGCGTCGATACGCGCTTTCTGTCCCAGAGATAATTGCATTTCCAGTGAAAAAATATTTACTGTTACTTCCGTTAAATCAGAAGATTGGTACTGCGGCACCTGGTGCATGTGGCCGACTTCATGCCACGGCCCCCAGCCATCTTTCTGGAAGGCATTATTATTTATGATAGGCTTTACGGAATGAAAATGGTAAGCGGTCCGAAAGGAGGTGGCGTACATGTACATGTGGTCGACTTCATACATGTGCATCAGGCTTACAGGCCGGCGGTGGGGCGGTGCTTCATTCTCAGAAAAACCGAGAAGGCGAGCGTAAGTGTCCATCATGTGATTCATGGATTTACATAAAGCTTCCGGATCATCCAGATATTTTTTTATGTTTTTCTCGGAGACGGTTATTAAAACTCGATTCGTGCAAATTTCCGCCATGCCATATGGATTCGGCATTTCAAGCATTTTTTTCCACTGCTGCGGAGTGGTTTTTCCGAAGAGATAAAACGGCATGGGCGTGACATTCGCAAAATGCACCACAGGCGCAAATTTTTGAAGATCGGATTCATAAGGATTATCCATATAAAGAATTCCACTGGCCGGCGCGACGAAAAAATTCCATCCGGGGGAAAGTGAAAAACTGATTTGCCGATTCCAATTATATGATCGTGAATCCGCGATAATTAGATTCGGGAAAGATCCGCAGGGGTCCGTTTTAAGCATTACCGCAAAAACCTGTCCTGCTTTTACGGTATATCCTGTGGGAAGAAAGTACGACCAGGGCAGGCCGCCACGACGCCATTTTGTTTCCATGTAGGTCGAAGGTTTTTGCGGTACCAAAACTTCATTTTCTTTCAAAGATTTTGGGTTTTCGAGTACCGATAATGCCAGTTTAGCCTCCTCAAAAATCTCTTTTCGCTTCGTGTTTTTTTGAATGGATTCCAGCTGATTCTTAAGTTCCATCTTTTTCGCAGGAGACACTTCAAAAGAAGCGACTTCCGTGAAGAGAGAGGCGATTTTTTTTGCTTCAGGATCCGGGCGGAAAAACGCGATTTCTGCCGCAGAAGCATAACCCTCCACGCCTTCTATTATTTCCAGACGTAACGCACGAGTTTTGACCTGGGGGAGAAAAATGGTTTGAAGAGCGTTCGAGCCAAGAAATTTTCGCGTCTGAATTTTAACCCATTCATCCCCCTCTTTTTTATAAACATTACAGTTTAAAAAATTACCATTAAAACCCTCTATTCTCGGAAGGTAATTAATTTTGTCGATTTCCTCTTCCTGACGAAATTCGACATCTACATAATACGGATATGTTTCCGGTTTTCGCCACGCGGTGTGCCATATGGTTCGTACGTTACCGTCAAAAGCTTTAATAATTTCACCCGTATACGGCTGAAAACTGTTCGTTGTGACGGTAAACTCTGAAGCTGGAATATGGAAGGATGCTTGATTTTTGATGGCCTCAGTTAATATATTCAAAGAATCCTGTTTTGCGTTTACCTCCGAGAGTACCGTGGAGGAAAGGTTAATCGTTCCGATGAAAAAACTTAGGCATAAAGAAAAATGGAATACGTAATTCATGTCTAGAAATCCTTGTAAATAATGGACAAAGAATGTCGTGGTGTGAAAAGCAGGGTGTCCCTGCTCAAAAAATAAAGGTTAGTTCACAGAAATTTCACTTCGTTTTCTTGCTGTGATTTTTATATCCGATAAACTATAAATTTCCGCATCTCCGACATTTTTGCTTCGCTGAAAATCCTTGGCTTTAAGAAGCGCACGAAACGGAAATTTAAAGGTGGAAACAGTATATAACTCTGGCTCTCTTTTAAATTTTTGTTACGTGCAGTTCTGAAACCGGTATTTTCCGTGAAGTAAAAATGCCTGCCTGTTACGCAGGACAGGGGATGCTGAAAATTTATAGCACTTCGGGTGTAAAACTTAAATTTAAAATGGAACTGGCATAAAAATCCGGAGAATGTTTAAAAAATTAAAACAAGAAAAATTTACTGTATTCTAAATATAACTGTATTTTTATATCCGATAAACTATAAATTTCCGCGTCTCCGGCATTTTTGCTTCGCTGAAAATCCTTGGCTTTAAGAAGCGCACGAAACGGAAATTTAAAGGTGGAAACAGTATATAACTCTGGCTCTCTTTTAAATTTTTGTTACGTGCAGTTCTGAAACCGGTATTTTCCGTGAAGTAAAAATGCCTGCCTGTTACGCAGGACAGGGGATGCTGAAAATTTATAGCACTTCGGGTGTAAAACTTAAATTTAAAATGGAACTGGCATAAAAATCCGGAGAATGTTTAAAAAATTAAAACAAGAAAAATTTACTGTATTCTAAATATAACTGTATTTTTATATCCGATAAACTATAAATTTCCGCGTCTCCGGCATTTTTGCTTCGCTGAAAATCCTTGGCTTTAAGAAGCGCACGAAACGGAAATTAAAGGAGAATCTGTATATTATACTTTTTGAAAATAACCTGTAAAGAGGCATGTGTATAATAAAACAAAAACAGTAAAAATATCTTTCGTAATATTCTTATGTTTTATATACCGGATTCTCCTTTATACTGGTTTCACATTACATTTCCGTTTCGTGCGGCTCTGAAGGAGGTATGGAGGTATTTTCAGCGAAGCTAAATACTGGAGAAGCAGAAATTTATAGTGCATCGGGTATTAAATATTTCCACAAAATATAAAAAGGAAGTGAAATCAGATAAATTTACATCAGAAACTAAAGATAACATTAAATTGGCGCAGAAATTTATCTTGCATTCATATTAGTTTTCGGACGGAAACATTATTATCGGTCATACATTTTTGAAGAACCACGCAATTATTTCTCCATATGAAACGGTATGATAAAATCTGAATTTTTGAATTCGTGCGTTTTAAAAGACTGTGTATCATATCTTTATCCACCATTTCTGACTGCCAGACGTCCTTCTCCAGCTCGGAAAGTGCCGCAGATTTCGTGGTACGTTTATATATGAATGTAAAAAAACGGTACTGTAAATCTGATAATTTTACAGAAACATATCCTTTTATTAATGTGCGATTAGTGTCGTCAAAATGAAGTTTTAGCTTTCTTCTCTTTCTCTGGTGACTGATTCTATTTATGCGGTATGTAATCGCCATTTTTATTCGGCGTCCATCCGACTCAATCGTTATTTCCGGTTTTTTCCACAACATATACAATTCCCCTATAACTTAAAAAATAATTATAAAAAATATATACTGGTAATAAAGAATACAGTACTTATTTTATGTTCTCGTCAACAAAATTCCAGTATACAAACATATTACCTAATTTTATCATACAAAATGGGTAAAATAAACAAAATATTTTGCGAGTTATGAATTTTGTTGTTATATCTTGCGTACATATTTCTGTTTTTTGTGTGAAAAGCTTTTCTGAGTTACAAAAAAGTAAGAGATCTTTTTCTCAAAATGTAAATGATATTTTGATTTCTGTTTTGTATTTAGATTTTTTTAACATGAAAGGAGTCACGAATAAAGAAAAAAGTACTGTATTTTAACTTAACTTTTTAGCAGCAGGAAACAGGGTATTTTACGTACCACCGTGTGGATTTATACTCTGGGTGCATGGTGAAATTCGGTTTCCCGTGTGCAGCAGACAGGTATTTTAATTTTCTCTGAAAACAGGCATTTTTAGTGAAGCAAAATGCCAGAGAAGCGGAATTTTATAGTGTATCGGGAATAAAATGTAATTTAAATTTATACTATTTTAGAATTCTGCTTTTAAAACCGTCGTCGAAGATACGCATCACGGCTCCCGTATTCACGTGAAAACGGAAATTTAAACGAGAACCGATATATTCGGAAAATAGCATGAGCGTGAAATACAAAATTCAGAAATGCAGAACACAAAATGAATTTAGTCACAAAATAATAAAAAACGGCGACAGAAGTCCTGCCGCCGCGTAATTTTTAGAGAAATTTCATTTAAAGTTGTACGATATATGCTGTAAAATACAGTTTTGGCTTACCATGGTTTCCACTGACCGGGCACGGCTACAGAATACTGTCCATTTTTGAGTAATTTTACAGGAGGCGTGCTTTCCATGGTCAGCTGATCATGATTTTCATAAATCATATCCGCACGCCCTTTTTCCACGGCCTCATCCCAGTGAATGACCTGACCGCTGTAAGTGGCCATTCTTCCCAGGACCGCCGTCATGGAACTGTAAGCACCGATATAACCTTCGTGATAACGTGTGCCATTCCGAATGGCATCCACTAAATCAAAATGTTCTTGCTCAAAAGGATCACGTCCTTTCGCACGGCCAGAAACGTTTTCTCCTCCGACTTTCTTTGTTCCGTGAACGTGTTCAGATGCAGAATTCCATGTGCGTGGCTGATGCCTGCACTGGCTAATCATGCGCGTTCCATCTGCGTACTCGAATTCCACATAATGATGATCAAAAATTTCACCATAATTCGGATTTCCTTTTCTGACTTCCCGACCACCCATACCATTACATTTTACCGGATGGCAGTACTCCTCAAATAAATTTTTCCCGGACATGACCGTTTTTGCCCAGTTTCCCACATCCAGATTATGCACATGCTGCTCACAGATGTTATCGCCACACAGCCAATTAAAATAATACCAGTTACGCATCTGAAATTCCATTTCTGTCCATTTTTCTTGTCTTGGACGCACCCAGACGCCGGAACCGTTCCAATAAACTCGGCTAAAAACGAAATCACCCAATTTCCCATCCGCGATTTCCTTTATTCCCTGAAGGTACCCCGCCTGATGATGGCGCTGCAGGCCGACTCCGACTTTTAGGCCTTTTTCGTCCACCAATTTATTCACTTCCATCAGCATTTTAAATCCCGGAGCGTCCACACAGCAGGGCTTTTCCATGAACACATGCTTTCCTGCTTCGACTGCCGCTTTATAATGAATCGGACGAAAACCAGGTGGAGTGGCCAAAATGACATAATCGCAGTCCACGGCCAGTACTTTTCTGTATGCGTCAAAACCCCAAAAACACTGATCTTCTGTCAGATTAAACATTTTCATAACGCTCTTCGCGTTATTTTCAAAAGCATCTGCTGCGGCAACAATTTCTGTATTCGGGACTTTCAGAAAATTTGTAGCGGCGCCTCTCCCACGGCCACCACAGCCGATCAGAACCGCACGAAGTTTATCGCCTCCATCCGCGTGTGCCATTCTTGGCGTGCTCAGCATACCGAGTGCCGCAGCACCTGCTGCCATACTGCCTGCTTTCAAAAAATTACGACGATGAATTGACATGTTTTTCTCCTGCCTTAAATTAAAAAAATTTACGAATTAAGAAATTCGCCTGGTGGGTAATAGAGAGTGTGTTTATGCCCGATAAACATATGAATGAAATATATTTATACTCGATGTACTATAAAATTCCGCTTCTCCGGCATTTTTATTTCGCTGAAAATACATGCGTTCAGAGCCGCACAAAACGGAAATTTAAAGGAAAACCAGAACATTTATAGTATGTACAAATTTTGTACCTGAAATTTAATACCATTCACACTTTTTGTTTATCGGTATAAAACTCTCTCTTAAAATTTCATTATGAAAGATAAAGAAGGGGAAGTCAAGAGGAGAAAATGGAAATATTTTTTATATTTTATACCCGATACATTATAAAATTTAGCTTCACCGGCTTTTTTGCTTCGCT
>JAUNBR010000112.1 GCA_030527015.1 Planctomycetia bacterium | reverse complement strand
AGAGTTTCAGGATTTCAGGGATTCAGGGATAAACCACGCGTTCCAGCGCAAAACACTTTATTTCTTACAGCACGTCATTCCAAAACATGACGCACCGCAAGATTATTTCACCAGCGAACATGGACCTCCCACGCACCCTCCCTGGCAGGCCATCACTTCTAGAAAATTCACCTCTGACCGCGGGGATGCGCACGAACGCAGTTTCCCTGCGGTTTTACGATCCACGCCGTCAATAAATTCCGTATGCAGATGAAATCCCTCCGGCAGCGTAAGTTCTTCCAGCACAGCCTGCGTAACACCACAGCTGCGCATAAAATTTCGTGCCGTGGCGACCGCCGGACGCGGTAACGTCCACGGTTTTTGTGCCATTATATCGATTTTCATTCCTGACAGCAGCGCGCCAAGTTCCTCAAAAGTCAGCACCATCTCGATATTTTCCGCCTGTGTCGCCTCATACCGTTTCGCGATACACGGCCCTATAAAAACATTTATTCCGTCTGGATACTTCTGGCGTGCAATTTTTCCCGCATACTTCATCGGACTGGCGGTGGCCGAAACATATTTCTCAAAATCTGGAACATGTTTATGAACCAGCTGCACATACGCCGGACAGCAAGACGTGGTCATTAACTTCTGCCCCTCATGCATCTTTTCCAAAAACTCAGACGCTTCATGCTCCGTGGTACACTCCGCCCCCAGCGCCACTTCGATTACGTCCACGAAACCAGCTGCGGAAATCGCACTAAACAGCTGCTCTATCGTCCCAGGAAACTGTGCCTGCGCAGACGGAGCCACCAGCGCGACCACTTTTTTCCCGTCACGAATCGCGCTCAAAACACTCAGCATCTGTGAACGTTCCATCACTGCACCGAAAGGACATTTCGCAAAACATTTTCCACAAAAAATACACCTCTGAAAATCAATTTCCGCACACCCCTGTTCATTTTTACGAATCGCGTTCACCGGACATGCTTCTTCACAGGGAACTGTCGTTTTCATAATGGCATTAAATGGACAGACACTTAAACACTTTCCACACTTTATACATTTTGAATAATCGATCTGCGAACGCTGATTCTCCACAGAAATCGCACCTTTCGGACAGACGTATACACACGGACGCGAAAAACACCCCTGACAGTTCGGCGTTACCACAATTCTACTGTCCGGGCATCCATTACATGCCGGTTCACACACCGCGATCGGATACTGCGGTTTCTGCCCTGCGTCCATTTCTCTCAGATACTCTTTCAGCGGTTTTAACTCATCTGTTTCATCCAGAGGCGAAACTCCCAGCGCAGCCATAATCCGATAACGCAGCACCGCTCGATCATGATAAACACAGCACCGGGACGCAGAAGCATCTTTCGGACGCATCTCCAGCGGAATCCGGTCTATCATTTCTTCCAGTGTTCCCGCCATGAATTCCCGAACCAGCCTTATTAACAGTTCCCGACGTAATCGTTCCGCGCCATTCATCATATCATCACCCCTCATTCACTTTCGCCGATAACACGTCCAGCAGTAACTCTTCAGAAACATTCGAATACAGCTGCCCGTTAATCGTCACAAATGGTGCCTTACACAGACTTTCTTTCGAATTACACGCCTCATTACACGGCACCGCCGTAACCTCCACCCGGCTTCTCCATTCCAGAGGAATCTGTTCCTCTATTTTCAGCAGACGATTCGCCCCCAACATATAACAGGTCGTTCCGCAGCATATTTCCACACGAATACTCATGGATTTCTCCTTTTCTCAAAATTTAAATATACATAATTTCCACATTTTTACGGTAACGATTCACTAAAATTTCCTTCAGCCGCTTCACGATATTCCGCCGTATTTCTAAATCGATCGGTAACGACGGATCCTGATGTGCCTCATTTACTTTTGTACCGACAATAAATTCGATACAGTCACTGGCCAAGAGTTTTTCTATAATTTCCTTCGCCGCTTCCGGGGCATTCTCCCAGTTTCCGCTCTCCAGATCAGACGCCACGCGCGTAAGCGTTAAAATTCCTTCCGTCGTCAGCCCGACACCTTTCATCATACCAGGTGGAGGAAGACTATCATCTCCACGAATTCTTTTCATATTAATCGAAACTTGTGTATGCAGTTCTCGATTCAAAATATTCGCAGTCGTTCCGCCACACACGATTACCTGATCCGCACCCGAAACCGCCAGCGACGCAAATCGTGCGTCATCCTCTCGGTGAAATGGGGGCCCCGTTAAAAGCCTCAGCGTTCGTGGCCTGCGATAATATATCACAAGACAGCTTATATCATCCCGGCATTTTTTTTGCGGATCTATAAAAAGCGCTTCTGACGACACACATTCTGAAAGTTCCCTGGCCGACATTTCCGGCATCTGAAACAGTTTCTTCTGTATAAACTCCAAACATCCTTGACGCCGCCAGCCAAATTTAAACCGCTGCTGCCCCAGCCCTGCCTGTGTCACACCGTCCGAACAAATTACCAGCCGATCTCCCAGCTGAAGACTCGTACTCCAGACCTCCATCTCCCGATCCGGCCACCTCTGCGATATAAGCTGTGAATGCCCCTCAGGCAAAATTTCTTCCGTACCCCGAAGATGAATATATGTAGGATTTCCCATTTCGATGATCCGTGTTTTCCCTTCATCATGAATATCAACCATCGAAAATGTCGCATAACTGATTTTCCTCACTTCGCACACTGGAAGTGAATCCATAATCGTTTCCGCCGACTGCAGAATATCCATATTTGAACGCATAAAACGTAACGCCATGGTCGTCGTCATATTCGCCAGAAGATTCGCCTTTATTCCGCTTCCCAGCCCATCTGACAGCACCGCGATATGCCGATTTTCATTTTCCAGCCTGGCCCACTGAAAATCATCTCCACAGACGCTCTGCCCCATCTTATTCAGCTGACAGCATTCTATTTCTAGAAATGGAAGATTCGTATTCATAAAAAACCATTTACGACAATTTTTTTGATTTAAACTTATATACTCGAGACATTATAAAATTCTGCTTCTCCGGCATTTATACCCGATACACTATGAATTTCCGCTTCTCTGGCATTTTTGCTTCGCTGAAAATACATGGCTTTCAGATCCTCAAAAAACGGAAATTTTAAAAGTGGAACCAGTAAATTACTTTATACCTGCTGATTTCTCGTCCACTTCATGATTTTCATACGTCGACGCGACCTGATTCAGCAAAATTTCTGTCTCCGCCATATGCTCACCCAAACACCGAGCGATATTCTGCACCGTCAACACATTTTTACGTATCACTTCCCGTGCTTTTTCTGCCACCTGTTCTCGACGTAATTCCGTCTGTGTCACATCTTGAATTACAGCACCCACTGTACGTCCCTGTGTAATCGTAAAAATACTTATGTCATAAATCCTTTCTCCGTACATCTGATTCGAACGTTCGATTTCACCTCCCTTTTCCAGCACCATCTGAAATAATTCGACATACGGCACTATTTTATCAAGATATGCACCCGTTAAATTTCCGAAAGTGTCATACGTTTCTAGAGTGTCCGCTCCCGCAAGTTTCGCAAAATGGCGATTACACTCCAAAATCTGAAGCTCCTGGTCCACGATCACCACCGCCGCGGGAATATATCTTATCAGCGCATTACTGGTCCGCTGGGAAATCTTCCGCAGCCATGACAGACACATTCCCGCCTCCGCTTTCCCTTCCACCATGGCTCGCGCGAATTCCCGGCATGTATTATATCCACATCCTCCACAATTCAGTTCATCCTTCACTGAAAATTTTCCCACAGATTCCATCGCAGCCCGAATCAAAAATTCCTCTCTCGGCGTTTCCTGAACTCTCTGAACCTCCACCGGCAGCGATAAATCCACCGGAACACTCCGCCCCACACTGGTTTTTTCCACGCTAAACTGTGACGTTTTCATTATCGTTTCCACTCCGGATGCTTCCTCCGCCATCACCGGACCATTCACACATCCACCATGACACGAGAGCATTTCGATAAACAGCTTTCCTCCGTCTCTGGCCACCTTTTTCCTGTCCGCTCCACGCAGCATCCTGTCTATATTTTCCAGTCCTGAAACCGCCACATACTGTATCCCATCTCCCGGCACGCGCATGGTATCATTCATTCCTCCCTCCAGGGAATACCTTCTTCCCTCCTCCGCCATTACCGGCACAGGATCTTCCGGCGGAAGTTCACTCAGATTCACCTTCTCTTCTTCCATCCACGCGATTAAATCCTGAAACGTCAGTGCTAAAGAAAGCGTTTCCGGGTACCGATCCGCCTCATTCTTCTTGGCCGCACAGGGACCAAAAAAAACCACCTTAATCTGTTCTCCAAAACATTTCCTCAAATATTTTGCATGAGCCACCACCGGAGAAGCCACCGGTAAAATCGCATCCTTCCACTGTGGAGCATATTTTCCCACGTACTCCACCGCCGCCGGGCAGGCACTGGAAAGATAAACCCCAGCAGGCATTCTCTCCAAAATCTTATGATTTTCCGAACTGACCAGCTGTGCGCCTAATGCCGTTTCACTGGCTCCCGAAAAACCCAGCCTTTTTAATCCCGCCGCCAGCTGCTGCAGGGTTACCTCTGGAAAAAATCCCAAAAAACTCGGAGCCACCGATGCATATACGGTCTCCCCCTGCTCCATCCAGTACTTCGCGCGGCGTAAATCCGATCGAATCTTTTTCGCATGAGCCGGACATACCTTAAAACACTCTCCGCACGAAACGCACAGCTCCGGAATCACCGCCGCACGTGCGTTTACGATCCGAATCGCCTTACAGTGACAGTGACGAACACATTTATAACAGTCCTGGCACTCATTCTCGATCGTATATATAGGAAAATCGCTATTCATTCCTTCTCCATTCTGTTTTCCTTATATGGATTTCTCTTTCTTTCCCGTTTCGCGCCCCAAAACATTTTGCACCGTATACCGGTTCCACTTTACATTTCCATTTTGTGCGGCTCTGAATCATTTTCAGCGAGCCAAAATGCCGAGAAGCAGAATTTTATCATGTATCGGGCACAAAAAACATCGAAAACCAAAAATTCACCGCACCTCGGATACATACACTGATTCCACCATTAATTTTAACCTTCTGTGGCCACAGAACAAAAATATCCTATAATGGTTTCACTTTACATTTCCATTTTGTACGGCTCTGAAAGATACATTTTCAGCGAGCCAAAATGCCGAGAAGCAGAATTTTATCGTATATCAGGTATAAAAAATATCGAAAAACCAAAATTTCACTGCACTTCAGAAACAAAAATGTCTTTTAATATTTCCAAAATCATTCCACGATCCACCTGACGATAAATTTTACCATTCACCGTAACGATCGGTCCATCCGTACACTGACCACTACAGAGGGTACCTCGAAGTTCCACATCCACATCATCTTGTAAACCATGTTCCTCAAGATATTTCTCTACGATTTCCACATTTTTAGCATTTCCCCGAGAAAAACAGGAGCTGCCAATACAAATTTCTATTTTAGGCATTCCGCACATGAAAATTTTCTTTCTTTTTTCCTTTTCCACCATACGTAACAAAATTCCACCTTCGACACTTATCCATTTTAACACTTTCGCTTTTTTTGTCAAGAAAAATTTGAGCCCCTTCATTTCAGCACATTTACCATACAAAAGATTTTCTTGGAAAAATAAAAATCAGAATATACTTTTTCAAAAAAACATGAAAAATATCCACCGAACATTTTTCCCTCCTATTTTATGATACTTGATTTTCCTTTAATTTTCCATTTTATGAGGCTCTGAAACAGGATTTTTTAGCGAATACTGGTTTTGCCTTAAAATTCCGTTTTGAACGGTTCTAAAAACAGGCATACTCGGCCAAGTAAAAAAGCAGGGAAAATAAAAATTTAATGTTGGGAAAACAAAAATTTATCGTGCATCGAGAATAAAACAGCATTTTGCAAAATATACTGGTACTACTTTAAATTTCAGTTTTATGCAGCTCTAAACGCAGACACTTTCGCGAAGCAAAACGCCGCAGAGACGAGCATTTTAGAAATAGAAAAAACTTTCCCCCATTTTTTCCGGACGGAACGTCGGACCGTGAACGTTTCGATTTTCCCGGAGCCGTGGACGAAGGACGTAGTCCGTAGTCCCGGATAAATTACCGAACGACGTTCCGCCACGTTTCGATTTTCCCGGAGCCGTGGACGAAGGACGAAGTCCGTAGTCCCGGATAAATTACCGAACGACGTTCCGCCATGGTTCGATTTTCCCGGAGCCGTGGACGGAGGACGAAGTCCGTAGTCCCGGATAAATTACCGAACGACGTTTCGCCATGGTTCGATTTTCCCGGAGCCGTGGACGGAGCGTAAGCGTAGTCCCGGATGAAGTGCCGAAGGACGTGGGGTAAAAATGGTCGTGCGGCGGGACTATCCATTATTTTTCCGTCCGATGGTTCTTGAATGGGAAGCGTCGAAATTACCATTCCCTGAAGAGGTATGCCTGTCAGGGTGGTGGCGGGGTTCCGGAGAGCAAGAGTGCTCTCCCTCCATGGTTCGATTTTCCCGGATGAAGTGCGGTGGGACGTGGGGTAAAAATGGTCTTGCGGCGGGACTATCTATCATTTTTTCGTCCGACGGTTCTTGAGTGGGAAGCGTCGAAATTCTTCCACGGGGACGCGGAAATTAGAAATGGAGAATGTTGCGCGGGGATTTGTCCGGGACTACGGACTGCGTCCTTCGTCCACGGCTCCGGGAAAATCAAAACATCGGGAACGTCCTTCGGCACTTCTTCCGGGACTGCGCTTACGCTCCGTCCACGGCTCCGGGGGAATCAAAACATCGGGAACGCCCTTCGGCACTTCGTCCGGGACTGCGGACTGCGTCCTTCGTCCTCGGCTCCGGGGAAATCGAAACGTGACAGAACGTCCTTCGGCACTTCTTCCGGGACTGCGCTTGCGCTCCGTCCACGGCTCCGGGAAAATCGAAACATGGCGAAACGTCCTTCGGCGATTCATCCGGGACTGCGGACTGCGTCCTTCGTCCACGGCTCGGGAAAATCGAAACACGGCGGAACGTCGGTCGGCGATTCGTCCGGGACTACGGACGGTGTCCTTCGTCCACGGCTCGGGGAAATCGAAACATCAGGAACGTCCTTCGGTGATTCATCCGGGACTGCGTCCAGGGGGACGCAGGGAAATCGAAACGTGGAGGGAAAGAGGGATGCGCGGCGGGATTTTTAGAACGGCGGGGGGGGGGCGGGGCAGGGCTGGCGCATGAACAAATAGGCAAGCAGGGCTGACTTATTCAATACGTTTTTCTGTGATATTCAAAAACGTCTCGATTATTTTTGA
>JAUNBR010000033.1:28406-40397 GCA_030527015.1 Planctomycetia bacterium | reverse complement strand
AAAAGTTCCATCTTGTCGCAGGCGAAAACTGAATTTTAAAATGGCATGAGTATAGAATCAGTATTTCACCCATTATTACTTTTTTAATTCAGGAGTAACTTATGAAACGAACCACATCATGGTTTATTGTATTCGCGACGATTCTTGCCACGCTGCTCGGCAGCGGAGTAAACGTCCAGGCAGAAAAGCCAAAACCTGTCGTTACCATTTCTTTCGCTGGTTATAATGCCTTCATTAATAACTTAAAAACCATCGGGGAACTGGCCGATTATCCCTCTCTGAGCAGCATGGTCGAATTTCCTCTGCAGCTGGCCATGTCTGACATTTTAAAGGAGATGGACAAAAATGCGCCCATCGGAGCGGTTCTGATGCAAGAAGAAGTGGAAGACGCGGATATTCCCGAGTATAATTTTCTATTTTTCTTGCCCATAACGTCTGCGGAACCGATTTTTGATTTTCTCTCCGCGCAGTCCGTGGATCTTGACATTACACAGCAGGAAAACGGCGTCATCACCGTGAACGCAGGAGGACCGGACCTCTTCCTGAAATCGGAAGGAAAATTCCTTTATCTTGCCACCGCAGAATCTTTGCTGAAAGATCTTCCCAAAGATGCCACGGTTCTGCTGGATAATTTACACACGAAATATAATATTTTTGCCGTAAAAATTCACATGGATAATCTTTCTTCCGAGACAAAACAGTGGGCTTTTGACACCATTTTGGAAGGAATCGAGCTGGTAGAAGATGATGAAGCTAATTCGCTGAGTGCTCTGACAAAACAGAATAACAGAGAAATGCTGAAACTCTGGAAAGAGTACGCCGATTCGATTACCACGCTGACTTATGGTATGCTGCTGGACAAAGAAACATGTCAGCTGAAAATGGAAGGTCTGGTCCAGACCGCCGAAGGTTCCGTTCTTGAAAACATTTTCCAAAACGCCAAGAAACATCCCAGTCAATTCTCGGGTTTTTCAAAACTTGACGCCACGATTACATCTTATAGTTCATCTGTCATGAACAATAAAACGCGTGAAACTTCCACCACATCATTAAATTCCACACTACAGATTATTGAGCTTTCCATTCTGGAAGAAATCAAAAAAGCTCCGAATATCGATAAAGGAAAATATACAGCTTTAACAGAATTATTTGTTAAAAATATGAAAAATCTTTGTGCAGATCTTCTGGCCCAGGAAGTCCTGGACAGCGCGGCCATTTATGACCTTTCCATGGGAAATTTTATGGTTCTGAGTATCGGCACTTCCAAAAATCCAGAATCTCTGACGAAACTCTTTAAGGATTTATCAGACACTCTGGCCAAAGAAAAAATCATTAATGAATCGGATATTCAGACTAATTTCGAAAAGTGGAATGATTTTACATTCAGTAAACTTTCCATTCCTTTAGACGTCCTCACAAAACTGGAAAGTTTTGACGCGGAAGTGAATTCGGAAGATATGGAAAACCTCAAAAAACTTTTTGGAGAGGAAATCACCCTGACGGTCGGAACCTCAAAAGATAAAATCATGATCGGTATGGGAGAAAATGTGATTCCCACACTTAAAAAAGGATTACAGGAAAAATCTGAAACAACATTCCAGAGTCATGTTAAACTCTCCTCGCTTTCTGCACTAAATTTTGGAAAACAGCTGGTGTATGAATTCGCACCGGAAGATGATGAATCCCTTCCGAAAATTAAATATGCACTGCAGATGATCGAAGAAATTTTGGAATCAGAAAAGGATGAAAATCATATTCAGATTCAGTGTTTCTCCCCAGAGAGTAACACATTTAAGGGAGAATTCATCATGGAAAAAGGCCTGGTAAAGCTGCTGGGCTCTATTCCGAATATCGTCATGATGTTACAGCTGGCCAGCGAAGAAGACCTGGAAGAGTTTAAATAAATTTTAACCTCTTATTCCAGACGGAGACAGATTTATGACCGATACTTCATTTTTCGTTTTACGCATTCTGGCAGCAGAAAATTTCAGCGAAGCAAAAATGCAGAAAAAGTGGATTTTTTAGTGTGTCGGATATATAAAATTACATCAGATACATAATGTATCGGCACAAGAGTTTAATTTCAGATTCATCAGGCAGACATTTCCGAATATGTGAGATGTCTGCCTGTCTGTTTTTCACGCCACGTACTCTGACCCCACCTTTATATTTCCATTTTATGCAGTTCTAAAAGCAGAAAATTTCAGCGAAGCAAAAATGCAGAAAAAGTGGATTTTTTAGTGTGTCGGATATATAAAATTACATCAGATACATAATGTATCGGCACAAGAGTTTAATTTCAGATTCATCAGGCAGACATTTCCGAATATGTGAGATGTCTGCCTGTCTGTTTTTCACGCCACGTACTCTGACCCCACCTTTATATTTCCATTTTATGCAGTTCTAAAAGCAGAAAATTTCAGCGAAGCAAAAATGCAGAAAAAGTGGATTTTTTAGTGTGTCGGATATATAAAATTACATCAGATACATAATGTATCGGCACAAGAGTTTAATTTCAGATTCATCAGGCAGACATTTCCGAACATGTGAGATGTCTGCCTGTCTGTTTTTCACGCCATGTACTCTGACCCCACCTTTATATTTCCATTTTATGCCGTTCTGAAAGTAAAAAATTTCAGCGAAACAAAATGCAGAAAAAGTGGATTTTTTAGTGTGTCGGATATATAAAATTACATCAGATACATAATGTATCGGCACAAGAGTTTAATTTCAGATTCATCAGGCAGACATTTCCGAACATGTGAGATGTCTGCCTGTCTGTTTTTCACGCCATGTACTCTGACCCCACCTTTATATTTCCATTTTATGCCGTTCTAAAATTCAGCATTTTCAGCGAAACAAAAATGCCAGCCACCTGTCGGCAGGCAGAGGATGCGAAAATTTATAGTATATCGGGTATAAAAATTATTTCTTATGAACAGAATCCTCACATGTGTTTTCATCAATAAATTTCTGCCATCCAGAGCTTTCCACCTTTTGAACCTGTCCCTGTTCGTCGGGCAAAAGAATCTGCGTTTCCCGACCCTCCAGGCTTTCCACTAAATTTTTTCCTTTCACCTCACCCAACACACTTACCGCGGAGGCCAGTGCATCTGCTTCCATCGCGGAGGGCGCGATCACAGAAACAAGAACTCGGTGGGTCAGCCCCACTCCTGTTTTGGGATCCACTAAATGAGAATATCTTACGCCACCGATTTCCAAAAACTGCGCCAGATCACCTGAATTCGCCACGCCACAATTCGCCAGCACAAGAAACCCCCGAGGCTTCTCACCTTCCTTTATCGGAGTAATCGCCAGCCGCCAGCCTTTTTCACCCGGCGGGGGATCTCCCACTCCGACATCTCCACCCGCATCTACTAAAACACGGGTAATTCCATATGTTTTTACAGTACGTATCGCTTCGTCGATCGCATAACCTTTCGCGATTCCCCCTAAATCGATTCGTACACACCGCTCGATTCCCTGCCGTGAAAGTGCCACCGACCGCGTTTTCTCATCCAGAAGAATGTTCTCGTATCCTACGGTTCTAAGCATTTTCGTTATTTCTGCCTCTCGCGGCAATTTTTTGTGCATTCTCGCACGGCGCCATAATCTCACCACCTGCCCGACCGTCGGATCAAAAGCCCCATCCGATATTTTCGCGATCCGTACCGATTCATGCAAAACATTCCATAAATCCCGACTGACCACGCGGAACTCTCCCTTCTGTGCATGATCACAAAACAGACGCAGTTCGCTCTGCGCAGTATAATCACTTAAGCGAGCATTCAGATCATGAAAACGCAAAAACGCCGCTTCGGCCGCCTCGGATGCGGCTTCTTCATTTTCCGCGTATAACGTAATTTGAATGGGCACCGCCATCTGAACCGAGTGAAATTCATATCTGCTCAGTTTCTGCTCAGTTTCAGATGCCCCTGCATTATTCTGCTCAGAAACCCCTAAAAAAATTAGCGTCAGCAGGCATATTTTTATTCCCGACACATACCAAAAATTTGTTTTTTTGGCATTTCGAGTCAAAAAAATATCTGCTTTTCTCATGGCACAAAATAAAATTTTAAAATACACCGAAAAAAGAAAAAACATATCTTTCCGGAGACATTCTTTTAAATTTCCACAAAACATATTTTCACTTCCTGTTACCTCGGAAAATACTCTCCCGGGACACTACTAAAATTCGCTTTTTTCTGCACTTTCACCGCGTAAAATCCCTAATTTTAGAGTCATGCAAAAGATAATGTTATACCCGACGCACGATAAATTTCCGCTTCCTCAGCATTTTTGTTTCACTGAAAATATCTGTTTCAGAGCCGTATAAAACAGAAATTTAAGCGAGAACCAGTTTAGTGGCGCAAAATGCTCGCCTGTCTGCCGGCGAACAAGAAAATAAAATTATACATCGGGAATAAAATCCTCTGCATTTCCCATACGATTTAAACCAAGAAACAAAAAAACCCGAGAGTTCTTTTTACTCGCCGGGTACTTTTCTCATATTATATACCGATACATTCTGATATTTTTATTTTATACTGCCACAAAAGCAAATTTTTTAATAGTCAAAATGCCAGAGAAATGAAATATCATCTTGCGCCAGACAGAAAAATCATCCGACACTTCTTTTTATTTCAGTTCATTTCCACACTCCGAATCAGCACTCCTGACTTATCTAATACACCCGATTTTTCTAAATCTTTCTGAAGTTTACTAAAAACATTATCCACGGGCGTCATCTCTGAATCCCAGATCGAAGAAGAATCCATGGCAACAAAATTTCCATGACAGTGCTGGCATGTTAATGTCATACCAATATATTTCGTTTTAATCCGTAATTGTCTCCCGCAGACCGGACAATTTTGGGTATATTTTTGTTGTTGACAAGTCATAATTTTGGCACTCCTTAATTCTCTGTAAGTCACGCTACCATACAAGATATTCCCACGCGACAAACACATAAATAAGCATATAAAATAAAAAATTTATCCCGGAAATAAATATCTTATACCTGAAGCACAATTCAATTTATGGTATTTTCTGATGCATGAAATTATAATCCCTGAACAGTTCATACAAAAAGTTAAATTTAAGATGAAACAGATATTATACCCGATACACTATAAAATTCCGTTTCCACGGCATTTTGCTTCGCTGAAAATGCCTGCTTAAAGAGCCGCAAAAAACTGAAATTTAAAGTGGAACCAGATACGTAAACAGGTTTTCCTGATTATCACTTCTGCACACCTACAAAAAACTCCTGCTTCTTATTATATCACACGCAAAAAGTCAGACACTAAAAATACGCCCGCTGATACCACTTAAATTCCGTTTTACACAGCTCAGTCAGCCGACATTTTCATAAAATACCAGCAACAAAATTAATTATAGTACATCAGACATGAAATTTTCTTTCCAAAATACAAGTTCTCCTTTAAACTTTTGTTTTGCACGGTTCCTTCAGTGAACATCCATAAACAAAAAATAATAAAAATTTCAAAAACTCAGTATATTTCGATATAAATACAGAAAACCTATTTTTATTCCCGTAAAATAAAATTTACTTCTCGCCACACGCTTAAAATTCCTAAGCACAGGCATAAATACGTTTTCCTCCAGGACATCATGTGCCTGGAAACTAAATATACTTTCGGCAAAAAACTTATCGGATAACAAATTTTCATCAGCAGATAACCGCCTGCCATATGAAGATTCTGATATTCCGAAATATCACACCATGAAAGCATCATTCATAAATATCATATAATATCTCACTTTTCGTTTCGAACATTACCTTACGTCGGTTACGCCATGAAACTCAACAAAACAAAAAATAGAAATTATCAGATATTATGTTCTGATCCATTTTAAATCTCAGTCTGTGCGTTATAATCTGGTTCTCCTTATAAATTTCTGTTTTGTGCGGCCCCAAAAGCAGATGCTTCAGCAAAGCAAAATGCCGTGGAAGCAGAATTTTATCGTGCATCAGGGATAAATACCTGCCAACAAAATTCATAAAAAGGAACTTCACGGAAGCGGAACTCACACAAAAAGATAAAAAAATTGCCAGGGAACGATTTAAACTGATTTTTATAATACATCAGACATGAAAACCCTCACGACTTTAGATTATATCATTTTTCCCCTAAAAAAAAAGGGTCTGCGAAAAAATTTTTTAAATCTTTCCCGCGAAAAATTTTATTTTCTCCCCCCTTTTTTGTTGTATTCTGCACAAATCTCCACAGATTTTGTACACATTTAATTCCCGACTCTCGTTAAATATGAACAAAAAACGTACTTCTCTCTCTTCTTTTTTTTACACACACTCTAAATTTCCATTTTTTGCGGCCATGCCCGTCAGCATTTACGTCCCAGCCAAAATGCCGCGAAAAAATTTTTATAATTTGTCGAGCGTAAATATATACGGAATTCTACTTATACTGTTCCACTCTAAATTTCTGTTTTCTGCGGCTCTGAAAGCAGGCATTTTCAGCGAAACAAAAATGCAGAAAATGCGGAATTTTGTAGTGCATCAGGTATAAAATCAGCATTTTTATCATATACACTCAGAAAATAAAAATGAATTCATACGCCATAAAATTTTTTTGAAATAAAAAATCGTCTCTTGAAATCCCTAATAAAATGTGTAAAATAGTAAAAAGTATCTTATTATTTCGAAAAATTTAAATATCCTCTAAAAAATTCTCATGGACATTTCCCAAAAATGGAATCGCCGCGCTTTCTGGTATGCATCCCTTACTATTTTTGGCATATTATTCATTCTTTCGATCTGGTATCTTCACTTTACACAAATTTCTTCCGACACAACGAAATCATCTCATCTCGAAATCTCCGGCTCTTCAGAACTCCCTTCTCCTGAAGCCGCGAGGGAACAAGAAATCGCCCAGGCACACACTCAGGAAGAATTTAAGGAAATGCTTCCGAAAGAAGGAGAGACCGAAACGGAAATGATCCGCAGGAACCTGGAAAATAGTTTCCAGCAGACACAGAAACGTACTCATGAGGAAAATCTTGCGGAGCTGGATCGCCGTGGAGAACAGCTTAATAAATATGTCTCTGCAGAATCTATCGATAAAATTTCAAAACTCATCCCGAACTGGTTAAACACTAAAACTCGCGCGGAACACCCAGCCGAAACTCCCCCTCCCGGTATTTTTGATTTCGACACAGCTCAGTTCCATGAAATTCATCGAAATGAAACCGAGGATGGAAAATTTCATTATTCCGCCACACTTTATGACGCACAGGGACGCACCATGGTCGTGGATCTGGAGGAATCAGAAGGAAAGCCCCTCTGGGACGTCTTCCAAAAAATGAAAAAATACCCTCTGATGGATCAGATATACCGGAAAATTGTCACTTCACTGCTGGATAAAGCCACCGCTCCTCAAAAAACAGCTCCCCTTTCACCGAACACTCAAAAAGCTCCCGACATCAATTAATATACGGTTTCCATTTTAAATTCCCGTTTTGTGCGGCTCTGAAAGCAGGCATTTTCAGCGAAGCAAAAATGCCGAAAAAGCGGATTTTATAGTGCATCGGGTATAAATATACCTGCGGAACCATAAGAAACCTGTTTTTTACGCACACCACCATATTTATAAAATCATCCATATTTATAAAAATCATCACACAGCCATAACACGTCACGGTTTCCGTGCCACGACGATCGCCGCCATGCTTTCCGCTGGAACCGCATATTCTATTTCCGTAAATCCGGTAACGCGTAAAGCATCTCGTACTTCCTTATAAGTGTACACCATCCCCCTTTTCGTATTCAGCAGCATATTTACTCCAAAAAACGCTCCATCTCGTGGCCTAATACGATTTTCTTCCATAATAAAATCTCTCACCGCGATTTTACCCCCAGAGTTTAGTGCCCGGTAAACTTTACGAAATAATTCACAGGTCTCCGAAATATCATACTGATGAATAATCGCACCCAGCCATGCGAAATCAAAACCCGATGGAAAATTATCTTGTCCGAAATCACCTTCCAGAAATTCCACACGACTTTCATATTTTGTACCGACAAAACGTTTTTTTGCGGCAAGAATTCCCAGAGGCAGATCAAAAATCGCACCACAGGAATCCGGCAGCACATCTAAAAAAGCCTGCGTATATGTTCCCGACGCACCTCCGACATCTAAAAAGCGAATCGTATTTTTGGTGAAATCCAGAACGCCCGATTTTTGTAAAGATTCCACCACCGGTTTCACCAGCACTCGCCCGACAGAATTCATCGCCCACAAAAAGGAATTATAATCCTCCTGCGCACCAAGAATACTTGGCGGAACCGTCTGAGGAGCCCCCTCTTTTACCGTCCAAGTCAGCTGAGACCACGCACGCTGTAAATTCGCCATATGCCGGAGCATGGGAATATACGTCTCCACACTTCGACTGTCCAGAAGCTCCATAAACGGTTCTGAAACAGCATAATTCGCCTGCGTTCCCACTCCCGATTTATTTAAATATTCTGACGCTGCCAGCGCATCCAGTAAAACCGTGATTCCACGCACATCCGCCTGCAGAATTTCAGCCAATTTTTTCGCAGAAAGTTCATTTTCATGCGTCAAAATAACCGTAAATAGATCCATTTCTGCCGCCGCCGTAAGAACTGACGATTCTTGGAAGCCTGACGCTACACGCTTTAATCTTTCATAAGAAATCTGACTGCTCATAAAATTCCTCGCATTATCTTCATTTTTCATCCAGCATAATAGGTTTTCCGTATATTATACTATATATTATATCAGAATTATAGTGCGGGGTTCTTTATTAAATTCTGGTTCCATTTTATATTTCCGAAACAGGATGAAAAACCACATAATGAAAACTGCACAAGGAACATTTTTCGGTACCCTTCTTGATTTTCAGAAAAATTTATCTTATAATAAACGAATTATACTTTTTCCACTTTAAACTTCCTTTTCGTGCGGTTCTTAAAGCCGGCATTTCAGCGAAACAAAAATGCCTAAGAAGCGGAATTTTATAGTACATCAGGTAAAAAAAATTTAAGTAAAAACAGTATAATTTCCGCTTTTTGCAGCTCTTCCCTCCGACTTTTCCCACCTTATGAAATGGCAGTACAGCGAAAATTTATAGCCCCCTAAAATAAAGAAACCTTTTTTTAATAAAACCTGTCAAAATAAATGCATTTTTATACCCGATACACTATAAGTTTTCGCTTTCCCGGCATTTTGCTTCGCTGAAAAGCCAGGCCCTGCCAGCGGACAAAAAGCAAAAAGTTATAGCTCGCTGGGCACAAAATACGGGCAGAATAAAAATTTATCATATATCAGATATACCATATCCATAATTAAAGATGAAAAACGAAAGACTTTCCACAGGAATTCAAAAACTGGATGAGTATTTAGGCGGAGGACTGTTTCCCGGCGCCATGACGGTAATCGTCGGCTCTTCGGGAATCGGGAAAACACAGCTCGGCATACAGTTCGCCAGCGCAGGTCTGACACAAGAAAAAAAACGGGGCATTATTTTTGATATGTCCACACGCATGGATGCACAGGGACACGAAGCATACGCCAGACGTCTTACCGGATGGGAAATTCGTCCGCATGCAGAAAATAACCTGATTCCATATGATTATTTTTTTGAACCGGAAAACCAGCCAGGCGACTATTTTCGTCCCTTTTCTTACAGCGGTCGGCGAGTCACTCGGCAAGATATGGACTTTTTTGACTGGAATGACTGGAAAGCCGAGATAACAAAACACCTCACCGCGACGATTTCTTTCGCATATGGAAATTTTATCCGAGGCGTCCGGCGCTTTATCGTCGACGGAATCGAGCCAGTAACTCATCAGGGAGATTCCATTCAGTTCGAACTGCTGGAATACATTTACCACCAGATTTTACGTAAAGATGCAGACTGGGTGGCCCGGGATCTCTTTCGTCAGCTTTACCTTCAGCATGAAACACAGATTCATTCCCACATGTATGATAAAAATAATATCGGATGTATGGTTCTTTACACATCACCAGAAACTTCTCTGGACGCAATTATCGAAAAACCTCTGGATGAAGGAGATCTTCTCGCCGGTGCGAATACCATCATTTACATGGGAAAAATTCGGGAAGGCGTAAAATTTCGCCGCGCCATGTATGTGGCAAAACACCGTGGCAGCATATGCCCTGACGAAATTCTTCCTTATGAAATCCGTGAAAACGGTATCTTCTTAAGTGATACAGACCATTAAAATTTCGTCCTTTTTTATATTTTTATCCCCAACATATTATAACTTTCCATTCTCCACTATTTTTTATTCCCCAAAAAACCTGTTTTTAGAAGCCATATATTTTCAGAAGCATATAAAATGAAAATTTAAATTAGGATCTGCATAAAACCGAATATATTATAACTGATTCCACTTTAAATTTTCGTTTTATGCAGTTCTTATACTGATTCCACTTTAAATTTCCGTTTTGTGCGGTTCTGAAAGCAGGCATTTTCAGTGAAGCTAAATGCCGGTGAAGCGGAAATTTATAGTGTATCGGGTATAAAACACCTTTCGTTCTGCCATGAACGCAGTCTGTTTTTAGCAGAAAGCGAAAAGTGCCGAAAATCGGAAATCCACAAAACATCAGACACGACAAAAATTAAAGAATAAATCATGCGTTTTTTTTCACTCCAGTCTGGAAGTAACGGTAACTGTTTTTACCTGGAATGCGGGGAAACCCGACTCCTTTTTGACGCAGGAATCAGCGGGGTTCGTGCCCAGACAATTTTAGCTCAAAATAAAATCGACATCCGTTCTGTCGACGCACTTCTGATTTCACACGATCATTATGACCATGTCAGCTGCGCTGGCGTATTTCACCGAAAATTCGGCTTACCTGTCTGGATGACCCCAAAAACATACCAGACCGTAAAAAAGACCAAAAAAACGGGAACCTTTTCAGAAATCCACCATTTTACAGCTGGAGAACGCTTTTTTATCAAAAATATAATGATCGAAACACTCTCCACGCCACATAATGCCACGGACGGAGTATGCTTCGCCGTGGATGACGGGAAACACCGTTTCGGAATCTGCACCGATTTAGGCCATTCATTTCCCGGCCTGTCCGATTTTATCACCTCTCTGGACGGCATCCTTCTAGAAAGTGATTTTGACCCGGAAATGCTCGAAAACAGTTATTATCCGCCCAGCTTAATCGCCACCATCCGCGGGAAACACGGACACCTCTCAAATTTTGATGCCGCCGAACTTTTAGCTAAATCTGGAAAACGGATTAAACACGCTCTCCTGGGACATATCTCCTCCACTAATAATACAGAAAAACTGGTGCAAGACACGCACAGAAAAATTCTGGGAAGCAGGTTCCCCCTTCAAATCGCGTCACGTTACCGTCCTTCCGATTTAACCGAAATCATATAATTCCACTCTGCAATTTTATAACCCGAATTTTCAGATTTTGGATCAGATCCTCCAAAATTTTCATCTTCCGCACCCGCCCACAGATACAGGGTTTCACCGAAAACAAAATACATGTGAAGTAAAAATTATAGTGCGTCCAAAATAAATACGGACCGTGGAGCCCACACAAAATAAAGATTTAACGTGAACTGCTATAAAACAAAAAGTTAAAGTATACAGATTCCATTTTAAATTTCCATTTTGTGCGGCTCTGAACGCAGGTATATTTTCGCCGAAGCAAAAATGTCGGGGAAACGGAAACTCCATCATGTCTCGTATATACACTGGCCCCATTTTAAATTTCCATTTTGTGCGGCTCTGAATGCAGGCGTATTTTCGCCGAAGCAAAAATGCCGGGGAAACGGAAACTTCATCATGTCTCGTATATATACTGGCCCCTTTTTAAATTTCCATTTTATGCGGTTCTGAACGCAGGCGTATTTTCGCCGAAGCAAAAATGCCGGGAAAACGGAAACTTCATCATGTCTCGTATATATACTGGCCCCTTTTTAAATTTCCAT
>JAUNBR010000033.1:0-28306 GCA_030527015.1 Planctomycetia bacterium | reverse complement strand
TTTGTGCGGTTCTGAATGCAGGTATATTTTCGCCGAAGCAAAAATGCCGGGAAAACGAAAACTCCATCATGTCTCGTATATATACTGACCCCATTTAAATTTCCATTTTGTGCGGCTCTGAATGCAGGTATATTTTCACCGAAGCAAAAATGCCGGAAAAACGGAAACTCCATCATGTCTCGTATATATACTGACCCCATTTAAATTTCCATTTTATGCGGCTCTGAATGCAGGCGTATTTTCGCCGAAGCAAAAATGCCGGGGAAGCAGAAATTTATCGTGTATCGGATATAAAATTCATCCCGGCAAGAAATAAAAAAACTCTGCCGTGAAGATGTCTTCAGTCCCAGGAGGAGGACGGCATCTGATTCCCGCAAATCAGATCACACCAGCAGAGAAAACAATTAATTTTATACTCGATTAAATAAAAAATTTACATCGGTAAAAAGTTCAGATAAAACAAGTTTCGCTCCGTATTTTTCCGACACAAATGATAATAAATTAATAGTGTTTTTATTTTTTTCTGTCAAGACAGATTCATTCATTTTTTCAAAAAAGCCTCAACATTTTTTATATCAGATATATTTACTTATCCACTTTAAGTTTAAGCTTTTTTTGCGGCCACGAAAGCAAATTTTTTTCTCATACGGGCCTTCATTTAAATTTCTGTTTTGTGCGGTTCTGAAACTAAGATTTTCAGCGAAGCAAAAATGCCACCGTACCTGTCGGCGGATAAGAAAAATGGAAATTCATAATGCCTCGGATATAAAATTTCACTTTCCCAAAAATTTTCTTATATCCACAAAAAAAAGAAAGTGAATATTCGTGGAGTAAATATTCACTTTCACCATAACAAAATATTATTTTATGCCCGACACATCACAAATTTTGTTTCCGCAGCATTTCATATACAGAAAATATCCGTATATACAGGTTTTACTTTATACTGTTCCTCCTTTAATTTCCATTTTGTGCGGCTCTAAAAGCAGGCTTTTTCAGCGAAGCAAAAAAAGCCGGTGAAGCTGAATTTTATAATGTATCGGGTATAATACAGGAAAACGGAAATTTTATAGTACCTCGGATATAAAAAATTCATCGTGATTTCACTTCGACCATATTTTTATAAAGCCATTTTCTCGCCACTTCTCGATCATCATGTTTATGCATCACATCACCGATTTTTTGAAATTTTTCGTTTCCTTTTCCCGCAATAAAAACACAGTCCCCTTCCTCTGCCTGTTCCAGAGCCCGATGAATCGCCTGCACACGATCATGACAGATCTGCACCGAAGCAGGATCACGAAAACCCGCAAGAATTTCTTCGGTAATCCTTTCCGCCGATTCTTTCCCCGGATTATTATCCGTCAGAATTACCACATCCGAAAATTTCTCCACCAATTCACCCATCCGTGCGCGCTTCGCCGCATCCTGTTCACCGGCAGATCCAAAAACACAGATAAGTTTTCCTTCCACCACATCCAGCAGACTGTGCAGTGTATGAAATAACGTATCCGGTGTAAGCGCATAATCCACAAAAACAGAAAACGGCTGCCCACATTCCAGACGCTCCATCCGGCCAGGCACCACATCCACTGACTCGATTCCCTGAATAATCGTCGGAAGACTCACGCCCATTCCCAGACCGACAGCCGCCGCCGCGAGACAATTATACAGATGATGCCGCCCCACGATCCGTGTTCTGAGAGGCACCGTCTCTCCCCCCGCGGTAATCAGCGCGATCTGCTCCGAAACATACTGCTCGATGATCATTCCTGTAATTTCTGCCGATTCATCCACTCCATATGTTAAAGCAGGAATCCCCAGCCAATTCAGCACCTCCGCCGAAATAACATCATCCGCATTAAGCACTGCGAAACCATCTTCCGCCATATGCTCAAAAATTTTCATTTTGGCCTTACGGTACTCATTTACCGTTCCATGATAATCCAGATGATCTTCTCGGACATTCGTCAGACACAGAGACTTAAAATCCAGACCCGCTGCGCGTTCCTGATGCAGAGCCATACTGGAAAATTCAAGAACCCCATGAGAGCAGTCATTCACATACATCCGGCTTAACCAGCTGGCCAGGCGTTTCGGACCAGGCGTTTCTGAAATATTATAGGACGCGTCCACTCCGTCAAAACATCCCAGCGTACTGATCATTCCCACTCCATGACCCGCAGCACCTAAAACGCCCGCGATCAGACACGCCGTCATGGTTTTTCCACTGGTTCCCGTAACACCCACCAGCTGTAAATGATCCCCAGGACGACGAAAAAGCGTCTGGCATATTTTCCCGTACGCGAAACGACTGTCCTCCACGATACACAGCGGAATAACTCCTCCCTGAGGAGATATAAGCGAACAATTTTCCGGCATACGCTCCGCGACAATAATTCCCGCACCACGTTTAATCGCTTCAGGAATCAGATCATGACCATCTACTTTCTGACCACGAATCGCTACATATGCGTCTCCCCGGTTCACCCGAAGAACATCTGTCACACAATCTAATAAAATATAATCATCTGATCCGATGAATACTGCCTCTGGAAACAGATTTCTTAATCCCACCGGAGACATCCCCTGATTACATGCTCGCATCCGTACAAAATCCCATAAATTTTTTGCTCATACGGACAAAATTTCGTCCGCTTTCTTTCAAAATTAACGGCCGGATTATGGAAAAAAAAAATTTTTTTGTCAAGATGAATCTTCCATTTTTTTGAAAAATCACACTAAATTTTATCGTTTTTCTGGTGATTTCCTCTTTTCGTATTATGCCAGCACCCTTTTATCCCCGACAGGTCTCCTTTTCGCTTCCCTGGCATTTTGTTTCGCTAAAAATATATACTTTCAGAGCGAAAGAAAACAGAAACTTAAAGTGAGACCAGAGTATAATTTATAATGTACCTGATACAAAAAACGTGCGATTCACTTTTTTTGATTTTATCATTCTTTATTATAATCATTTATCTTTTCGCCGGAGGCCATCATACTAAAACACACCAGCAGAAGCACCAGAGGAACCGTAAAAACACATGCCGCAGCACACGAAATCATACTAAATATCACACTCATTCCCCATATATCCTCTGCCAGAATACTGATTTCATAAATCATTATTTGCCACAGAGGCCATAAAAGGCACCCAAAAAGCGCGAAGGCCGTAATAATTATTGGAATCCACGCAAAAAAATTAGGACGTGTTACCTGGAAGGAAAGACAAAATGCCTGCCACGGAGAAATAAACTGCCGATCCATCACCAGCCAAAAACCTGGAATGGAACGAAACAGAAAATAGGATACCACACCGGCACTTACGCACAAAAATATTTTCATGACCAATTCGAATTTTAAACCTGCAAAAAAAGCTGATTTAAGAACAACTATTTCTAGAAAAACTGCCATCATAATTAGCGCGATAATCATCGGCAGTATTACCACCAGAATAACACCTGATAAATACATAAAAACCCGCCACACATCATTTATCGTACACCTAAAAATCTTTTCCTTCTCTTTCTCTCCCCGCAGCAGCGCGGTATAATTTCTTATTACCCCGACTGAAAGAGTTATAACCGCAGGTATATTTGCAAGAAAAGAAACTGCACACACTAATATCATAGTAGAAAAAATATAGCGTGATTCGGAATAGTGTGATTCGGAATATTCCTCACAGTAATAGCACATTAAATTTTGCGCAAAATAAAACAGCTGTAAGATTATCGCCGGATATAAGACAAATTTTCCCAATTTAAGATATTCTTTTTTCAGAATTTTCAAAAAAACGCCCAATAATTCTCTCAGTTTAACACGTGTGGGAACCAGCACCTCCGGCCGACGCCCTTCTTCCTGTGGAACACGGTACTCTTCGTCCACATCTTCAGGAGCGCAAAATGGATTATTTTCATTTAAAAAAGTATGATCTTTTGTGTTTATCATATGATTATTCCATCTTTTCTTTTATTTTTATACTTTCGGCTCTTTTTTCGTTATACACAGCGATGAAAATCCTCCCTCTATTTTATACCCGATATATTATAAAATTCAGTTTCACCGGCTTTTTTGCTTCGCTGAAAAAGCCTGCTTTTAGAGCCGCACAAAACGAAATTTTAAATTGGAACCAGTATATTTTAAATTTAAATTTTTGTACAGGCGCGAACGGCACATGTTTCCATATCATTCCAAAATACCGAAAAACTCTTATTCATACAGCAGAGTGTAAATTTTCCATGATATGGTTCCTCCCCTTTAATTTCCGTTTTATCCTGCTCTGAAAACAGGCATTTTCAGCGAAGCAAAATGCCGGGGAAGCAGAAATTTATAGTATATCAGATATATAATTCCATTTTTGATTCTTTTCATCAGTTTACGCTAAAATCCTGGATCATACCATACCTGTTCCCCTTTTTATTCCCGAGAGACGATGAATTTTCGTTTCCTCTGTCCGCCGACAGGCCGATATTTTTGCTTCACTGAAAATGCCTGTTTTCAGAGCAGCATAAAACGGAAATTTAAGGGGGGGGGAGGGGGGAAACCGACATAAAAACATTTTGGAGATCTTATTCAAAAATAATTCAAAAAAGAAGCACTTTAATGAAAAACAAAAAATTATCAAAAATCTTATTTATTTCCCTCTCCCATCCTTGTCGGAATAATTCTTTTAGAGTATAATAGTATAAATTATTGGATTTATAGAAAACTCTTTCTGCTCACCTTTCATTTCATGGAAATACCCATTTTATTTAAGGTTTTATTTCAGAAACTATTTTCTTTTTATTCTCCAATTTTTATGAAATCCTGTTCCATTTCTAAAAACTGATGTACTTTCTGTTTTCCTTTTCCTGAAATCAGATTAATATTTTGTATATCAGACACAAAGAATATAATTTCGAAAATTATCAGGGTTTTACACCAAAATGTTCCCTCCTACAGGTTTTATACCCGAGGCACGATAAATTTCCGTTTCTCCGACATTTTTTCACGAAAAAATGCCTGCTTTTAGAGGCACGCAAAACGAAAATTTAAAGTAAATCCGTATAACATGGGAAAGTTTTTTGTACTGGTTTCACTTTCTTTTTTGCTTTAATAGAACTGTCTGCCTGCTTTTTTATTAAAAATCGCAAGAAAATCCTTCCATTTTAAGCATAAATTTTTAGTTTATCAGTAATAAAAAATCTCCTTAATCCCAAGTTTCCTGTATTTTAGCTCATCACATCCCACTAACATCTTAGGAGTATCCACCCATGTCAGCCGAAAATGCAGGCTCTCATGACGCGTCAGCCCAGAGTTCCGAATTACCCATTTCTTCTGATCATCCTTCCACACCTTTCACTTCCGAGGAAACAGAAAAGAAGGAGCCTACCATTTCCCATTCTTCGGTCCGAAAACCACTTCGGTCGGTCGCGCCGCGTGACTCTGTCTTGCCGCGAGGCATACACAGTATTTCACGTATTCCCCCAAGAACAGCTTTTTCCCGGCACTTAAATACCGAAAATCCAGAAAGTGATTCCACGGCCGACTCTTCTGAAACCTCAGAACCCCATTCAGATTCTGATGTTTCCTCGATTCCTTCTTATGGAAATTTCACTCATTCTCGTGATTTTTCTGATCAAAATCATTCCAGAAGAAGCAGTTTTCGTCCATTATCCACTTATTCTTCTGTTCAGTTTAAAAAAACTTCAGAAGAAACGGCAGAACCTTTTTCATCTCAGACACAAAATACAGATTCCAGCACTTCCTCTTTAGAAAATTCTCCCCAAGATCCGACATTTCTCAAAAATTCCACGAAATCACGCTGGCCATCTTCCTTTAAATCCCCCACGGAAGAATCTCCAGAACAGGATTCCACCAGAAGAAACGCATCTTCCGACACATTTTTAACGCGTACGAAATTACCCGGGGGATTTACGCGCACTCAAAATTATTCGCGAAATTCTTCATCGAAACGTTCTGAGTACCGTGGTGGTAACCATGAACGTTCACGACATTTCACACAAAATCGTTCAAAAAATAATTATTCACGATCAAAACATGAAGAGCCACTTTCTTTAGCTGAAGAATTGGCAAAAGAAATGGCCGATCGTCCTCACGATCATCCAAAAATGGATGAAATGTTACAGGCCGCGCTGGCCAGCGGTGACCATACTTTAGCTGAGCTTCAAAAACTTTCTGTTCAAGAATTAATTGATCAGGCGCGCCAGTATAATCTGCAAGATTTCTCTGTTTCCGCAGACGAAATGGAAAATCAGAAACACCGTCATGAACTGGTTTTCCAAATTCTCAAAGAAAAAATTAAACTGAACGGCCTCATGTACGGAGAAGGCACGCTGGAAATTCTTCCTGATGGTTTCGGGTTTCTGCGCAGTCTGGATTATAATTACATCTCTTGCCCTGATGACATTTACGTCTCCCCGAGCCAGATTCGGCGTTTCGGTCTTCAGACAGGCTGTGTCATTTCTGGCCAGATTCGTCCGCCCAAAGAAAACGAACGTTATTTCGCTTTACTGCGCGTGGAAGGCATTAATTACCGGGATCCTAACGAATATTTTCATAAAAAAAGTTTCGACACTTTAACTCCCACGCACCCCTCTCGGCGTTTCCTTTTAGAATCGGATCCAGATGATCTGGAAACACGTGTAATCGACATATTAACCCCCCTGGGTTTCGGCCAGCGTGGTTTAATCATCAGTCCGCCACGCACCGGGAAGACTCTTTTATTACAAAAAATCGCAAAAGCCGCGCTTAAAAATTATCCTGATATTCACATTTTTGTTCTTTTAATAGATGAACGTCCAGAAGAAGTTACGGACATGAAGCGCCAGCTGAAGTGCGCGAACTGTGAGGTAATCAGCTCAACTTTTGATGAGCCGCCCAGTCGACATATTCAGGTCGCGGAAATGGTCATGGAAAAAGCAAAACGTATGGTGGAATACGGACATGATGTGGTAATTCTCTTGGATTCCATTACCCAGCTGACCTGCGCCTGGAATGCAGAATACCCAGACTCAGAAATAGTTCTTGCCGGCGGTGTGGATTCCAGTGCACTTCAGAATTCAAAACGTTTCTTCAGTAACGCGCGCTGTCTGGAAGAAAATGGTTCCCTGACGATCCTTGCCACCGCACTGACGGAAACTGGAAGCCAGACCGATGAGGTTATTTTTAAAGAATTTAACGGCACAGGAAATCTGGAAATTTTTCTTTCCAAAAAACTTGCCGAGCAGAGAATCTGGCCATCTATCGATTTATCTCTCAGCGGAACACGGCGAGATGAAACACTTCTCTCAAAAGAAGAATATGAACAGGTCTGTAAGCTCCGGAAAATCTTAAGTGAACTGAATCCCATGAACGCGATGGAAATGTTAACGAATCGTTTACGAAAAACAAAAAATAACGCAGAATTCCTTGATGGATTTCATTAAAAAAAACCATATACGGAACAGAATTCATGATTTACACAGGTGAAATTCAGTCAATAAAAAATGCCCATGTGGCGATTATTGTCTCTAAATTTAATCGTACGATTACTCAGCGACTTTTAGACGGAGCACTGGCTAAATTTCAGGAAACCGGAGTTTCAGAGGATCAGATCGACATTTTTTGGGTGCCTGGGGCTTTTGAACTTCCTCTGACTCTCGAAAAAATCCTCTGTAAAAATAAATATATCGGGGCAATCGTTCTTGGTGCGGTCATTCGGGGAGAAACTTCACATGACCAGCATATTAATCGTACGATCAGTCATCAGTTTTCTCGTCTGAGCATTCGTCATCAGACTCCCGTAATGTTCGGTGTCCTGACATGTAACACCGTGGAACAGGCGATCGCCCGCAGCGGTGGTTCTTCCACGGAAGAAAATATTTCAGATACAGAAAATAATGATTACAGAACTTTAAATAACTGTGAATCCGATTCTAAAGATAAAAGTGTGGCACCTCATCTCGGAAATAAAGGACGGGAATGCGCAGAAGCACTTCTGGAAATCATTAATTTATTTGAAAAAATCGACAAAATCTGATTTTTCTAAAAATTTGAACGAAAAGGGAAGGAAATGCAAAAAAATCGTCGTGCACGTGTCGCCGCGTTCCAAATTCTGTTTTCTGACGAAGTAAATCCGTATAAAAATATACCAGAAGATCTGATCCTGGAGCGTGTCCATGGAGATCATGATCAGTTTCAGTATGCCATGATGCTCGTTCGCGGCACTTTTCAAAATCGCTCAAAAATTGATGAATATATTCGAACTTCTTGTGATAATTGGGCGTTTAACCGTTTAGCACCCACAGACCGAAATATTTTACGAATCGGTATTTTCGAATTACTTTATACAGACACACCTCCTGCTGTAACAATAAATGAAGCGATCGAAATCGCAAAAGAGTATGGGAACAAAAATTCTGGCGGTTTCGTGAATGCGATTTTGGACCGTATCCGAAAAGAGCACTCTCATTCTGAATCCTAAATTTTATACCTGATGCACATGAATTTCCGCTTCCCTGACATTTTGTTCTGCTGAAATGCCTGTTTAATAACCGTACAAAACGGAATTTTAAAGTGGAAACAGTATAATTTTTAATTTTATCTGTTTTTCATTTTCTGTTTTTATAAATATTTGGGTAATTTTTTTAAGTTTTTATGCCCGATGCACGATAAATTTCTGATTTCCCGGCATTAAAATTCTCGTTCCCCGGTGTGTTTTCCTGATACACTATAAAATCTTGGCTTTTCCGGCATTTTATGCCCGATGCACATGAAATTTCGCTTCCCCTGTCCGCCGACAGACAGGGCGTATTCTTGCTTCGCTGAAAATACTGGTTTTTAATATCTCACTAAAAACAAAAATCCTGATTTCATACATCACAAAACACCATGGAAGTAAAAATTCTGGTGCGGCAGATAAATATCGGCCAGGCCAGAAAAAAACTCTTTTTTATGTCCGATGCACGATAAATTTCTGATTTCCCAGCATTAAAATTCTCATTCCCCGGTGTGTTTTCCTGATACACTATAAAATCTTGGCTTTTCCGGCATTTTTGCTTCGCTGAAAATACTTCCTTTCAGAACCGTAAAAAATGGAAATTGAAAGGAGAGCCAGTATTAGAATAATCCTTACTTATTTTATGGATACTCTCGCGAACTTTCTTTTACATTTTACCCATTTTATCTTTTCGAAATACATAAAATATGTTAATATGCATCACTATTTTAGATCACCCAAGATTCCTTTTATACCCGAACATGATAAATTTCCGATTTTTCAGTATTTTGTGATTACGAAACACAGATTTCCGTGGCCGCGTAAAACAGAAAAATTTCAGAAGCAGAAAATTAGAACGTATCCGTTTCATTTAAAGAAAGACAAAAATGGATGTGCGGAAATTTATCATTATCGAAGGATATTCTTTCACCAAGGAGAGTTTACTCATGTTAAAAACTGTATTTTATCAGATGTATTATGTTATGCTGAGCTTATTTATCATTATAAATTTTCATGCCGTACCTGCAGAAAGTTATGCTCAGAACACGATGGAATCCCAAATTGAGAAAGCACTAAATCTTTTACCCATGCAGAAGGGGCAGGTCGATTATTCGATTCCTGCAGCCAGTGACATACCACAGTGTACGGCGGAAAGTATTAAAAATGACACGCAAAATGGGATGCGTATTTTAGATCCGAACGGTCTGATTTTACGAGAATTTATTATTACGGATGGCGCGAAATCCATAAATCAGTGGAGATATTTCCGGGACGGACTGGAAGTTTATCGGGATATCGACTCAAATGATAATAAAAAAGCCGACAATTATCGCTGGTTTAATACGGCCGGCACACGCTGGGGAGTGGATGAAAATGAAGATGGTATTATCGATTACTGGAAAGTCATATCGGCCGAAGAGGTTTCCGCCGAATTAGTCGCGGCCGTGGCCACGGGTGATCGGGAACGTTTTCTGCGGTTATTACCGACTGCTGATGAACTAAAGAAACTGGGAGTCGGAGAAGAAAAACTTTCTCTGATTATCGAAAAAGTCCGGCGTTCTCCTAAAGATTTTGACACGGCGGTTTCAGGAAAAATTCTTCCCGAAGGTTCTCGCTGGGCTCAGTTTAGTGGCACCGCGCCCAGCACCTTTCCTTCTGGAACGAATGGATCCACAAAAGATGTGGATTATTACGAAAACGCCATGTGCAGTGTAAACGTAAACGGAAATGACGTACAGGTCTCCGTGGGCACATTAATTCGTGTCGGCCAGACATGGCGCGCGCTGGACTGTCCGAAACTTATATCCGCAGAAAATGTAGACGAGTTGGCCGCCCAAAGCATTTTTGGTCCAAAAATTGCATCCGTCTCTTCGGAACCTGGTATAAATAATGAAGCATACGACACATTAAGAGAAAAAGCACATAACGCCAGGACACAGCAGGAAGCCAGCACTTTATATGCTCAGATGGCGGACCTGGCGGAAGAAAACGCGAATAGTGCCGCTTCATCCGAATATCGAGAATACTGGATCCGCACTTTTGTGAATGACATTACCGCTGCGGTGCAGCAGGGCATGTATCCCGGCGGCCTGGAACGTATGGAAAATCTTTTGGAAAACCTGACGAAAAAAACGGAAGATCATACCTTCGCGGCTCTTACAAAACTCCGGCTGGCGAATCTTGAATATGATTCGGACATGGCCAGCGGAGAACCCTGGCTGCAGGCACGTAATAAACTTTATTCCAGTCTGGAATGGATCGTGGAAAATTATCCCACAGCCCCCGATACTTCAGAGGCCATTCTTCAGCTGATTATCGAAGATGAAAATGTGGGAGAAGACGAAAAAGCACTTCAGAGATGTAATGATTTACTGGCAAAATTTCCTAATTCTCCCAGCGCAGTAAAAGCTACTGGTGCTAAAATACGCCTGCAGAGTACAGGAAAACCTTTACCACTTTCCGGAAAAATTTTTGGTAAAAACCAAAATGTTACCCTGGCTAAATTAAAGAATCGCGTAACTGTCGTTTACTTCTGGACCACATGGATCAGTGACCCTGTAAAGGAGGCCGACCGATTAAAAGAATTACAGGCAAAATATAAAGATCTTTTGATCATCGGCGTGAATCTGGATAATGACACCGCGGCTTTCCAAAAATTTATTACCGAGAATCGTATTCCATGGACTCAGATTCATGAAGAAGGCGGTATGGACAGCTCTCCCGCGAATCAGCTGGGGATTTTCTCCGTTCCCACCTTTATCGTAATCGGAAAAGATGGAAACGTTTTTGACAGAAACGCACAGATCGGAAATATGGAAGAAATCCTGATAAACGCAGGAGTCAACAAATAATTTTATATTCGATATACCATAAACTTAAGTGCCCCGTGAATCTTCAGTCTTTTCAGACACAGACATAACGCGGGAAATGAAAAATAAAAGCGCGCCAGGTACATTTTACCAGACGCGCTTTTATACTGATTCCACACTTTAAATTTCGTTTTCTGCAGCTCTGAAAGCAGGCATTTTCTGTTAAACAAAAATGCCGGGGGAAGCGGAATTTTATCGTGTATCGGATATATTATGTATCTCTGCATTTCATGACGTATGAAATACCTAATTTTATAACCGCACACGAAAGCAGAGCATTTATGGCCTTTTTAAATATCCGTTTCGTACGGATCCGAAGATATACATTTTCTGCGAAACAAAAATACTGGACACGCAAAATTTATAATGCACCGAGTATATACTGGCTCCTCTTTAAATTTCCGTTTTCTGCGGTTCTGAAAGCAGGCATTTTCTGCGAAACAAAAATGCCGAGGAAGTGAAATTTTATCGTGTATCGGATATATTATGTATCTCTGCATTTCATGACGTATGAAATACCTAATTTTATAACCGCACACGAAAGCAGAGCATTTATGGCCTTTTTAAATATCCGTTTCGTACGGATCCGAAGATATACATTTTCTGCGAAACAAAAATACTGGACACGCAAAATTTATAATGCACCGAGTATATACTGGCTTCTCTTTAAATTTCTGTTTTCTGCGGTTCTGAATGCAGGCGTTTTCTGCGAAACAAAAATGCCGGGGAAGCGGAATTTTATCGTGTATCGGATATATTATGTATCTCTGCATTTCATGACGTATGAAATACCTAATTTTATAACCGCACACGAAAGCAGAGCATTTATGGCCTTTTTAAATATCCGTTTCGTACGGATCCGAAGATATACATTTTCTGCGAAACAAAAATACTGGACACGCAAAATTTATAATGCACCGAGTATATACTGGCTCCTCTTTAAATTTCCGTTTTCTGCGGTTCTGAAAGCAGGCATTTTCTGCGAAACAAAAATGCCGAGGAAGTGAAATTTTATCGTGTATCGGACATAAAAACAGAATCCGCCGGTTATTTCTTTTTAACACGAATGGACTTCAGGGGATGCATGTCTAATAAATTGGAATACCAGCCTTCCACACGCGGATTCACCATCTGCTTCGAAACATTCACATAAAGCGGAATAATCGGCACTTCATTCAGCATAATCTGCTCCGCTTCTTGTAATATTTTCAGCCGTTTCCGAGTGTCTGGCTCATGCATGGCCTGATGAATCAGCGCGTCAAATTTCGGATTCTTCCATTTCGGATCATTCTGTGGACTATCAGAAGTATACATCAGCAAAAAAGTCAGAGGATCCACATAATCGGCCACCCAGCCTGCACGTGCGATATGAAAATCACCTTTCGCTTTTTTTGTCAGAAATTCTGCCCATTCCTGATTCTGCAGACGCACCCGAATTCCAAGATTTCTAAAAAGATGTGCCTGTACCAGCTCCGCGATAATTCGGTGAGACTCCGATGTATTATACATAATCGTGATTTCCGGAAACCCCTGCCCGCCTGGGAACCCGGCCTCCGCTAATAACTCTCGCGCTTTCTCTGGATCATATCTTTCCATCACCGCAGACTGATAAGGAATGCGCTCCTTCATTCGGTCACACACCACATTATAAGAGGGAATCTCCCCGCCCTGAAGCACTTTTTCCGTCAGTTCTTCCCGATCTATCGACATACTCAGCGCACGCCGCACCCGAACATCTCCCAGCGCGGCAGCGATTTTCGCATTTCCATGCGCGTCACCCGTGTTAATAATATAATAGTACGTACCCAGATACGGCGTACCATGCCAGTCTTTACGCCCCTTCAGCTCTCCGACCACCTCCAGAGGGACGGTGGTTATCCAGTCTGACTGACCCGTCATATAAAGATTTAACGCCGTGGTGGTAAACTTTACCGCCAGCGCGTCTATCGTTTCGCAGTACACATGTTCATGATCCCAGTATTTCGGATTTTTTCGTAACCGCACCCGGTCTCGTATACGCCGTGATTCCAGCAAAAAAGGGCCATTCGTCACGATATTTTCCGGTTTCGTCCAGTGTGGGGATCCATATGTCTCCAGACACTTTCTCTGCACAGCAGACATGGGGTAAAAGCTCAGTAACGTAAGAAAGTACGGCACCGGATGCTCCAGTTCAAAAACCACTGTATACGCATCTGGCGTATGGATTCCCACGTGCTGAAAGTCGTAAAGCACCCACCGACAACTTTCCGTCTTCTCACCGTTCCATTCTTGAGCCTCCTCCGTGGCACTTACGGTCTGACGAAAAATACGCCGCACACCATCCGCCTCCACCACATAAACCGTGGAGGCGTCATCTGATGTATCGAGTTCCAGTAATTTCCCGCGGATTATTTTTCCCGCCGCGAACGGTCTGGCACCTGGCAGCTTTTCATGAAGCTCCACTTCCACAGGATCTCCGGCGTTTAATTCAGACTGAATGGTAAATTTTTTTGAGTTTTTAATATACCACATTTCGAAAGCATATTCCGCCGCAGTTTCTGGATGTAAAAATCGCCGCATGGACCAAGAAAAATCTTCCGCCGTAACCGGAGTATCATCACTCCAGTATGCATTTTTCCGAAGGTGGAATGTGTAACGCAGTCCATCTTCAGAAATCTCCCAGTCAGTCGCCACACCAGGAAGCGGCTCCAGCGTTTCCGGATGATACCGACATAATCCCTCAAAAATCGCTGAAATAATCCGCCCCTCCGGCTGCCCGGAAGCCTGCGCCGGATCTACTGTTTTTATATCATCTCCGTTACAAAATGTGAAATCCGCACTGGGCTGAGTACCAAAAGAAATCGCCCAGACCAAAAGTCCCACACACAGCAGGAGAATCATTATCCAAAAAAATCGTTGTGCCTTCATCCAATTTTTAAATTTCTCAAAATGCGATTCTTGTTTCCCTTTTATTCTGCTTCACTAATTCTGCTCCACCTTAATTTAAGTTTCGCAGTCACAAAATAAACATTCTCATTCATCCCAAAATACCTCAGAGACAAAATTTCATACTGGTTCCACTTTAAATTTCCGTTCTGTACTGCACAAAAATAGGCATTTTCAGCGAAACTTAAATGCCGAGGAAGCGGATTTTTATCGTGTATCGGGGATACATACTCGATGCACGATAAATTTTCATCTCCTCTGTCCGCCGACAGACCGGCAGATATTTTATATCCCTTTCCGCAGCAGGCGAAACAAAAAATGCTGATTTCAGAACCGCATGAAATGAAAATTAAAATAACACCAGGGTATACTGTTTCCACTTCAAATTTCCGTTTTGTGCGGCGCGGAAAGCAGGCATTTTTTGCGAAGCAAAATGCCGAGGAAGCGGAATTTTATCGTGTATCAGGGATAACACCAGATTAAACGGAATCATAACATCTCTGACGTGCATGTTTTTTCGATTTCCTCCAGCGTTTTCCAGCACTGGTATAATCCTCGCGGAACATGAAAACATCCTTTCCACTTCCCACCCTTCAGAGGCAGCAAAACTTCACCTTCACGATTCAGATACCCATACCATTCAGGAAATTCAGGATCCATGAAATGTTTCCATGTATAATCATGCACACGATGAAACCACTCCAGACATTCTTCACGTCCCGTCAGCTGATAACCTTTAAGCATGGTAATAAGCGTCTCGATATGCACCCACCATAACTTCTGATCCCACTCCAGCTGCTGCGGCGGACGCCCAAGACGGTCCATGAAATAAAATATCCCGCCATGTGTTTTGTCCCAGCCATATTCCACTTCCGCCAGTGCGATTTTTACCGCCTTCTCAATTAATGATTTTCGCCCCAGACGAACTCCGAGATCCATGATAAACCACATGGCCTCCAGTGCATGTCCCGGATTCAGCAGCCGTCCATCAAAATTATCTGCTAAACTTCCGTCCGCCGCGACATTTTCCACGATCAGTCCAAGTTCCGGACGATAAAAAACATCCATCACCTCATGAATACAGGTTTCGACAGTCTCTTCCATAAAATCTTTTTCCAGCAGAGGCTCCATCTCCAGCGAAAGATTACACAGAATCATCGGCAGCGAAAAACCCTTCATGTTTCGAGTTCCCGGTACAGCCTTATTCCATCTTCCTTTCGGATTTTCCATCCGGCGCAAAACCTGTGAAAATGTCTTCTGCGCAATTTCCGCATATTCCGCGTTTTGCGTGGCGACACTTAACTGCGAAAAGGCCATGGCCGCGAATGTTCCTGAAAAGATATTATACGGTTCCACCAGAGGAGATCCTTCACGTGTCAGCGAAAAGTACCAGTTATACTCACCATCATGACCATACTTTTTTAGAAACTCTGCTCCCTGCCGCGCACAGGCCAGCCAGTCTTCCCGTTTTTGCACCCGATGATACATCACCGAAAACATCCACACCTGCCTGCCCTGAAGCCATATGAATTTATCCGTGTCAAAAACATTTCCCTCACGATCCAGGCAGGTAAAATATCCACCGTACTCCACGTCCTGCGATTTTTCCAGCCAAAAAGGCAGAACCCGATTCAGCAGTTCATTTTTATATAAGCCCGATAATTCTGAAAAATATGCTTTCTTTTTTTCCACTTTACGACTCCTCATTTTTTCTATCTGTTTATACAGATTTCACCGTTACATGTTCCACGTTTAATTTATATTCTATATGCCTCTGCCCGTCAGATATTTCATACCTCACACGAACGAATTTTATAGCATAACTTTACGGCATCTCGGATATAAAATCCAGTTTTATCCCTGAGTTCCCCATCTTCCACGCATTTTAAAATTTTATAAAAAACCTTACCGCGGCAGGCTTCACGTGAAAATTTCATTTTATACGCCTCTGTCTGCCGGCATTTCATGTAATCATATTCTGTTCCCACTTTAAATTTCCGTTTTGTGCGCTTCTTAAAACCAGCATTTTCAGTGAAGCAAAAATGCTGGTGAAGCAGAAATTTATTGTGCGTCGAGTATAAAATACCGGCCAGACAGCAGACGGAGAAATGAAAATTTATAGCGCATCAGGTACATTCACCGCATCCGTATCCACTTTCTTTTCCAGTAATTTCCACGTAAGCCCCGGCTGCGAAACCGTCTGAGGATCAAAAATGGACCATATTAAAGCGATCATCACTGAAAGCACTAAACCGATCGCTCCGTACAGGAAAAAACACAGCGGAGTATAAACACTGATGGCAAAAACTGCAGCAGTACTTACCAAAAATCCAATTAACGCACCTCGGGCATTAATCCTGTCAAAGAAAATTCCCATGACAAAAAGCCCTGCCAGACCGCTGGTCAAAAGACCAAGAATCGTATTAAAGTAATCCAGCAGTGAAAGAATATTCCACGTGGCCATCAGTAACGCCAAAATAACGCCCGCTCCACCTGCCACCAGACAGCACACACGCGCGACTCGCAGTACCTGTTTATCAGCACTCTGAGGAAAGATCCTTTTATAAATATCCATGGAAAATGCCGTGGAAATGGAATTTATATTCGAAGAAATAGTGGACATCGTGGCCGCAAAAATCGCAGCGATCAAAAGCCCCGCGACTCCCGGGGGAAGCTGACTCATCATAAAAAATGGGAAAATCGTATCCGCATTACTCAGTGTAAAATCCAGTTCGGCTGGGTGCGTCTTAAAAAAAGTATAAAGCCCTGTGCCGATCGTGTAAAACGCGACGGAAATGACCATACTCATAATTCCATTCATCAGAATACCACGGCCTGCACTTTTTTCATCTTTTGTCGTTAAATAACGCTGAATAACCGCCTGGTCAGAGGTATAAGAAATCAGATTATTCGCCAGTCCAGCGACAATAATCACCCAAAAAACAGGACGTGTCGGATCCAGTGCGAAATCAAAAAGCCGCAGCTTCTGATTTTCTGTCGCAATTTGCCAGAATCCCTCCGCACCACCACCTGTATGAAGCACCAGAAAGACGGCCGCAAAAATAGCCCCCACGACAAGAATCAGTCCCTGAATCACATCTCCCCAGACCACGGCCTCCACTCCCCCCATGGTGCAGTACACCATGGTCACCAGACCCATAAGAATAATGCAGGTATAAATGTCGATTCCCGTTACCGCCGTAAGTGCCAGGGACGGTAAATACAGAACCAGCGCAGTCCGTGCCACCATAAACGACATAAAAAGTAAACTCGCCATCAGACGTGCCAGATAATTAAATCTTAACTGCAGATACTCATACGCGCTGGTAACATTCAGTCGGCGGAAAAACGGTAAATAATAACAGATTACCGGAAAAGAAACCACCAGAATCATAATCTGCATGGGATAATACACCCAGTCCGTGGCAAAAGCTTTCGCAGGAATCGCCATATACGTAATCGCACTGAGCATCGTGGCGTAAATACTGATTCCTGCCGCCCACCAGGGAATACGTCCACCACCCTTAAAAAAGTCATCACTTCCCGCCGTTCTCCACATGAAAAAAAATCCCAGCAGTAACATTCCAAGAAGATAACATCCCAGCACCGTCCAGTTCAGGGCACCAAATTTTGCCAGACGCACCATCTCCAGAACACAAGCATCCGTCGCACGCACTCCAGGTTTTAATTCTCCGTTTACGACAAACCACTTTCCCTGATATGAAACCACCGACGCTCCCGCACGCGCGATTTCACTAAAACTGGCTTCCGCCACCCATGAATCGGTAATCGTGTGATACACCAGAAGATTTTTATTAAATCGGTACCACTCTGGCTCATGCAGCATATACCCCGGATTCTCTTCCGGATGATTTACCGCACTCAAAAAACGCTCTCGGTCCACACCGCCTATTACCACCAGATGATGTGATCCTGAAGGCACGCACATGGCACCCACCAGAGACCGTGGACCAGACTCCCCGTCCGGAATACAGTCCGCCACAGGATGCCATTTCCCGTCCCGCGGATTAAATGCGTATCCATCTGAAAACATAACACACGGCGCGTCCGGTGTTTTGGGACGAAACCCGCCCATAACATAAAACCGCGCTTCTGTCGCGCTGCTCTGCACCGCCGCCACCGGCTGAACACGCCCCACGCCTTTTCCCGTCTCCACCTGAGTCTCCGGCACTTCCGGAAGCTCTTCCCATTTCCCGGTTTCGTCAAGAAGCAGCCGAAACGCACGATTAGACGCCTTACCGTCTACATTTCCACATGCCACATACATCAGCTGTTTCGTCACCCCGCCGACGGTCTGGGACATAACCCCTCCCGCCGATTCATCCAGCGTAACGGGCATCTCCGGAAGTTCCTCCACGATCACTTTCGTTTTCGAGTCATTCCACTTTAATAACCATGTACTGCGGAAAGATTCCTGATTATCTTTCCCTCCAACACATATAATCCCTGCCTGCGCAGTGGCACTCACACCATACGCCACGCCCTTCGGCAGTTCCCCTAATTTTTTCCACTGAGAACCCTCTTCCAGGGGTTTCCGCATTCCCCAGATCTCTCGATAAAAAACTTTCTGTCCTTTTTCTGTCACCGGGACTTCCGGAAAATTACACCCACCCGCGACGATCAGCGTATCTCCAAGCATTCCGGCAAAAGCTCCGGAAACACCCTGGGGGCCATTCCCCCCATGAGAAACCACAAGATCCTGCAGCTTTCGCAGACGCAATTCATTATGCCGATTATTAGGCACGGTCTCCTCCTCTGCTGATACCCTTTTTTCAACAAAAAATATCACAAAAAACAAGAATAAACCACATAACAAAATATTCAAAAATAAATTTTTTGACACAGTAACCTCTGAAAAGAAAAAATTTCGCACTTATAAACCTGGTTCCACTTTAAATTTCTATTTTTTAAATATCTTCATCTGACATCTTCATCAAAAATATACGTGATTCCACTTTAATTTTTCATTTTAGACGGCCACAAAAACAGGTATCTTCACCCCAGCTTCCTGTCTGCAGCGTACCCCAAAATACCAGCCTGCTTTTCAGCGGACAGGAAAAATAAAATTCATAGCGCACCATGCATATAAACTTCAAAACAGAAATAACATAACTGGCTCCACTTTAAATTTCCATTTTGTACGGCTCTGAAAGCAGGTATTTTCTGCGAAGCAAAATGTCGGGAAAGCAGAAATTTATAGCGTATCGGATATATACTGGTTCCAATTTAAAATTTCGTTTTGTGCGGCTCTAAAAGCAGGCTTTTTCTGCGAAGCAAAAAAGCCGGTGAAGCTGAATTTTATAATGTATCGGGTATAAAACCAGAATCAGAAAAATACACACGATAAAAACTTAAAAACGATTACATCTCTGGAAAAATCCGATTTCCTCCAGCTCAGATTTCATCGCGGCCTCCTCCGCGTCCGTCATATTCGGAAACGGTACTCGATTTTTCCCCAGATCCAGGCCTATTAACTTCATAATCCGTTTTCCTGCCACGATATTTCCCCGGTAACGACAAATTACATTTATCACCTCTTGCGCAAAATTCTGTAATTCTCTCGCCCGCGATAAATCACCTTCTTCCCAGGCTTTCAAAATTTCTACCAGCGTACGACCATTATAATTCGACGTACCACAGATTCCGCCGCGTGTCCCACACATGGCCACCGACGCAAGAATCGTCTCGTCCTGCCCATGCAGTAAATCAAATTTTCCTCCACCGTAAAGCATACACTGATTAAATTCGTACAGACTTTCATAAGTATACTTTATCCCCGCAAAATTCGGAATACAGCCATCCACCGCCTTCAGAAAATCCAGCATGGACAAAAATGCGCCATTAAACGCAGGAATATGATAATAATAAAACGGCAGACGCGGTGCACCTTCCGCGATGAGCCTACAATAATCCACAAGATCCGTCAGACGACCAATTTTCGGAAACGGTGTGGCCATGGAGCCGATTCCCCACGCCCCGATTTCCTGTGCATGTGCCGCCAGTTCTCGACTATTCTCCACACACGGACTGCCCACATGCACAATTACCTTAAAGTCATCCGGTACCGATTTTACCCACTCCTCCGCCAGCTTTTTCCGCTCTTCCTGCGTCAGCATATAACCTTCACCAGAAGAACCATTCACAAAAACTCCCTTTAAACCATTCGCAGCCAATAACCGTGCATAATCTGGAATGATCCCATAATTCACTTCTCCACTAGCCAGAAACGGCGTAAACGGAGCATTAATCAGTCCAATAATCTTTTCCATTTCTTTACTTCCTTACTGATTTTAACAAATTTTCCTATTATCCTAATTATTTCAGCACAATAAAGTATATTCCGATAACATCCTGTGCTTTATAATTCCATATTTTAATAAAAAGACTCAAAAAAGGAAGAGTATACCAGAACATATACACAAATAAATTTCAAATATCTTTCATAAAAAAATCATTTTAATCCCGATACACTATAAATTTTCACTCTCTCACATGATATTTCCACAAAAAAACAAAAATTTATACCCGATGCACGATATAATTCCCCGCTTCTCCGGCATTTTTACTTCACAAAAAATACCCTGCTTCCAGAGCTGCACAAAACGGAATTTTAAACAAGAATCAGAGCATATAAAATGAGAACCTGAGTATATATAAAATGGGAACCTAAGTATATTATGCTTATGCTTCGAGTATAAAACATCCGACATATAAACAAAAAAAGCTGCGGGACAAAATCCCACAGCTTTAAAGTGCGGAAAACAGGACTTGAACCTGCATGAGATTAACTCTCACTAGGCCCTCAACCTAGCGCGTCTGCCAATTCCGCCATTTCCGCAAAATAAATGATATAAAATCATTAATTAACATTATCATATCACAGTTTTTCATTATTTGGAAGGGGGAGCATAAAATAAAAAAAATAAAAATGGAAAATATCCCATATTATTACCCGATGCACGATAAAATTCCACTTCTTCGGCATTTTGCTTCGCTGAAAATGCCTGTTTTCGGAGTGCACAAAACGGATATTTAAAGTGGAACCAGTATATACCATAATCATTTTTTATTTTTATTTTTTTGTATTTTTGAAATGCGATAAATGAAAAGCTTTTTAAAATTCATAAAATTGTGTGTATTTTTATATCAGAAAACTGTTTTTTATTCTTTATGATTCCTCTCTAGTCTTGAAAAATAATTGTTTTATGTTAAACTTAATACTGACTTAATGTAAATTTCTGTTTTCAGGAAACACCTTTTCTGACATTTTACCTGTGTGTCATCTCAGAAAGCAGAAATTCCCAGATGAAATATAAATTATCGCTACTGAATTCATCAGAAAGGAAGTTTTCTCGTGTTCACAGAAGAACGAATCGTTATTACCGGAGTCGGTCTGACTGCCCCTAATGGAAATTCACTCTCTGAATTCCGAGATGCGCTCCTGACGGGGAAAAGTGGGATCCAGAATTATGAAATTCGGTATTTTGGCAAAACGATAGCTGGAATCTGTGATTATGATCCATTAAAATATCAGACGAAAAAAGAAATTCGTCGCGGGACACGTGCCGGAAGTATCGGCATTTACTGTGCTCAAGAAGCTGTAGCGGACGCAAAAATAGACTGGGAAAATGTCGATAAAAGCCGTGTCGGTGTTTATGTCGGCACCACGGAACACGGAAACGTGGAGACGGAAAACGAAATTTACGAAATCAGTAAGTATAATTATGATACCAGCACCTGGACACACCACCATAATCCACGTACCGTGGCGAATAATCCGGCGGGGGAAATCACGTTAAACATGCATATCACTGGCCCCCATTACTGCCTGGGTGCTGCCTGTGCGGCGGGAAATGCTGGCCTGATTCAAGGAATCCAGATGCTGCGTCTCGGAGAATGTGACTTGGCTTTATGTGGCGGTGTTTCGGAAAGCATTCACACTTTTGGCATTTTTGCCGCTTTTAACAGCCAGGGTGCTCTGGCCACGCACGAAGATCCCACGAAAGCCTCTCGGCCTCTGGACGTAAATAGAAATGGAATCGTCATCTCAGAGGGCGGCTGCCTCTTCACTCTGGAACGTCTTTCTGATGCCCTGGCGCGGAACGCGAAAATTTATGCTGAAGTGGTGGGTTACGCCATAAATAGTGACGCCACGGATTTCGTCCTGCCGAATCCTCACCGACAGGCTGAGTGTATCCGTCTGGCCTTAAAAAAAGCGCACCTTTCTCCTTCCGACATTCACCTGGTAAACCTTCATGCCACCGGCACAGGAATGGGAGATTCTCAAGAATGCGCCGCTTTACGAGACGTCTTCGCCGACTGTCCTAATACTTATTTTAACGGCACAAAATCCCTTATCGGGCATGCCATGGGAGCTTCCGGCGCGCTGGAACTGGCAGGAAACCTTCCCTCTTTTTCAGATAATATCTGTCATCCCATGACGAATATCGATGAACTGGACCCAAAATGTCAGTTAAATAATTTAATCATTAACACACCTAAAAAAATGGCGGATGTTCGTTACATTCTGAATAATTCTTTCGGAATGCTCGGCATTAATTCTGTCGTAATCGTAAAAAAATATGAGTAACACTTAACGAAATTTAAATAGACTGATTCCATATGATTTCTGATTTTACTTTAAATTTCCGTTTCATGTGGCCACGTGAAGCAAAATTTTAAAATGGAATCGGAATTATAAAAATATTTATTATGAAAGGGAGAGTTTTAAATGACAAAAGAAGAAATTCGTGAAGCCGTTTTACAGATTTTGGAGGATATCGCTCCGGACGAAGATCTCAGTGATCTGAAAGATGATATTTCCTTCCGGGAACAGCTGGAACTGGACAGTATGGATTTTTTGGATATCGTCATGGAACTGCGGCGTCAGTACCGAGTGAATATTCCGGAAGAGGATTATCCCGCACTGGACAGCATGAGCAGCACGATCGAGTATCTGGCACCGAGAATGACGGACATTCAAAAATAATTTCCGATTATCCCTGTTATTATTTCTGAGTTCACCCTGAATTTATATCTGATGCACTCATAAATTTTTATTTTTTCTGCCTCCTGACAGACAGATTCATATTTCTGTGTTTCCTTGCGGCCAGAGCTCAGGGCAAAATACCTGTTATGACCGCATAAAACAGAAAATTTAAAGGATACTGCATCCACTTTAAATTTCAGTTTTTCACACCTCTGAAAGCAGGTATCTTCAGCGAAACAAAATGCCGAAGAAGCGGAATTTTATAGTGTATCGGGTATATAGTGTATCAGATATAAATATATCGGCACATTTTTATTTAAATTTTGTGAGACTCTCCACTGTGTATTTTCAGCTCAGCCTGCTGCGAACAGAGAGGAACATGCTGGGAAATGAAAAATTTTAGGCATCAGGTATAATCATGGTGAATCGAATATAATTATACTTCATGCACTAAAATTTTCTTTCTGCGGTATTTTTGTTTCCCTGGAAAATGCTTTCAGAACACACGAAATGAAATTTTAATGCAGAGCCAGAGTGCTTATTAAAAATAACGGAAGAGGAAAAATTTCTTATCTTTCAGGAGATTTATTCATGTATGACACGATCATCATCGGAGCAGGAATGTCTGGCCTCTCTGCCGGATGTCGGCTGGCACATTACGATCAGCGTGTCTGTATTCTAGAAAAACATTCTTTAGTGGGCGGACTAAATTCCTTTTACCGTCAGAATGGCCGGAATCATGATGTCGGGCTTCATGCCGTGACCAATTATGCGCAAAAAGGGGTTAAACGTGGCCCACTAAATCGGCTTTTACGGCAGCTGCGCCTGTCCTGGGATGATTTAGGTCTGATACCACAGCTTGGATCGCGTATCGACTTCCCAGGCATTTCTTTACGGTTTAATAATACTTTTTCCTTCTTTGAGTCAGAAGTTCAAAAACACTTTCCTGGCCAGCTCGACGGTCTACGGAAACTTGTCGAAATGCTGGTGGATTATAATGACATGGGCGCCTTCCCAGAAAACGTCTCTGCTCGAAAAGTGGTCGGAGAATGTATCACAGATCCTTTACTCGCTGAAATGATTTTCTGTCCTCTGATGTATTACGGAAGTGCCCGCGCTGGAGATATGGACTTTAATCAGTTCAGTATTATGTTCCGTTCTATTTTTCTGGAAGGTTTCGCCCGGCCATGGGAAGGAGTGCGCCCTCTGCTGAAAACACTCGTGAATAAATTTAAGGAGGCCGGTGGTGAATTACGCTTAAAGTGTGGTGTAAAATCACTTCTGAAAGATTCCTCTCAAAAAGTTTCAGGGGTTTTACTGGAAAACGGTACCGAGTTACAGGCTAAAAACGTTCTTTCTTCCGCCGGTCTGCGGGAAACACTCCGCCTGTGTGGTGAGCCACAGTGGCTGGAAAACGCGCATCCAGGTGAATTGGCTTTCGTCGAAACGATTTCCGTTCTGGACAGTCAGCCAAAACAGCTGGGGCACCACGACACGATTATTTTTTTTAATGATTCCCCGACTTTCGATTACCGAAAACCCGAACATCCGTGTGATATTCGCAGCGGCGTAATATGTTCTCCGAATAATTTCGCATATAATAAACCTCTTCAGGAAGGAATTTTGAGAATCACCATGCAGGCGAATTTCGATTATTGGAATGCGCTTTCTCCCAGTGATTATCAGCTGGAAAAATTACGCTGGTACGATAAAATCACCGCCGCCGCCACACGCATCATTCCAGACTTTCGCGCTTCGGTAATTGACTCCGACATGTTCACGCCGAAAACAGTTTTACGTTATACCGGGCACGAAAATGGCGCGATTTACGGTGCTCCACAAAAAAATTATGCAGGCGTCACTCCCCTGAAAAACCTTTATCTCTGCGGCACAGACCAGGGAATGGTCGGCATCATCGGCGCCATCATCAGCGGAATCACGATCGCGAATCGTTACCTGTTAAATATTTCCTGAGTTATATCCTCCTACTTTAAATTCCCGTTCCCCCTGGTACCATCATGGTTCTCGTTTCAATTTCCGTTTTTTTACAGCTCTATTCTGGTTCCATTTTAAATTTTCATTTTGTGCGGCTCTAAAAGCCCGACATTTTCTGCGAAGCAAAATGCTGGTGAAGCGGAATTTTATAGTGCATCGGGTATATAACTCTCTTCGGACAAAAATCCCTCCTCTTAATTCGCATATGCAGTTTCTGTATGAATCCGTTCTAGAAAACGATATGTGGAAATTACTGTGGATACCTCCCGTTATCGCCATGCTAAATCGAGAAATTCATCTGCGCGCTTACTGGAGGAGCGTTTTACGTTACTGTGAATGGGGAAACCTTCAGGCTCTTTTGGATGAACACGTGCATTTTCTTTTAGAATCCCTGGGATTAATGGGAAAAACTCCCGAAGAACAGCTTTTATGTATCACCGAGTCACTCCATCAGGCCGTCACACTCCGCGGATCCCAAACTCCGATACATACTTACACTAAGGAAGGAAAAAAAGAATCCTTTCACGTCAACTGTCGTTACGCATTACGTTTCGGAAACACAAAATTTGAAACTGACGATAAAAGCGCGGTCCGTGCCGTGGGAGTCCGAGAAGCGTTTAATTCTCCCTTCCGTCCTTTCGTTCTGGCATCCACCTCCATCGGGCAGGAGGGTCTCGATTTTCATGGCTGGTGTCACGCCATCACTCACTGGAATCTGCCGTCAAATCCTGTTAATCTGGAACAGCGGGAGGGCAGAATTCATCGTTATAAAGGTCATGCCGTACGAAAAAATATCGCACAGAGTTACGGTCTCTCGATTTTAAAAAAATTCCATAAAGATACTGACTCGGTATTTTTTGAGGATCCTTGGAAAGTTCTTTTTCAGTATGCATCAGAAAACCGGAGGAATGGAGGTTCCGATTTAATTCCTTTTTGGATTTTTGAGGAAGGAAACGCAAAAATTGAACGCAGAATTCCTTTATTTCCATTAAGTAACATGGATTTTTTAATCTCTTCTTTACAAAAAAAACTGGCACGTTACCGACTCACATTCGGCCAGCCACATCAGGAAGATCTTCTGGCTCTTTTCGCGGATATTTCACCAGATGAAATCCGTAAACGGACGCTGCGGTTACAGCCTTCCGAGATTCTTTCAGAAGAAAATTTTTCAGCTCTAGAAATCCAGGTAAAGGACTGACAGCAGAGGATATATGTCGCACAATTCATCAGCATATAAAATTTTGTGGCCATCCCTGCTTGCATTCTGAGAAAAATCCACTAAAATAATATGTTTAAGACCATGAAAAATATCCTTTTTATGCAGGACTGTCTGTAATATCTCCGTTTCACCATATATCACCGGCTAAAAACCTGTTTTGCTGGTCCTCTCTTCAAGAAACCTTTAGCTTTCCACTTCATGCACAGCCTCATTCAGAATGGGGTATTTTATACTCGACACACTATAAATTTTCGTTTCACCGGCATTTAGCTTTACTGAAAATGCCGGCTTTCAGAACCGCACAAAACAAAAATTTAAAATGGAACTCGTATACACACAGGAAGAAACTTGTCACGCACCCGATCCGGAAAAGGAAGTACTGTTACTGAAAACCATTCCGGAGACACGCGGGCAGTTATGCAGTATTTTATTTTGGCTGCTTCTTCCTTTATTTCTTGAACAGATTCTTATTTTAGGAGTAACCTTCTCTGATTATATTTTGACAGGTAAATTCCTCCAAAAAGAGCATATCGCGGCGATGACCTCTTCCGGTTACATTACCTGGCTGATGCAGTCCATTTACTGTTTTATCTCTGTGGGAGTCACGGCGATGGTCGCGCGTTTTTGTGGCCAGAGGGATCCGGTACTGGCGTCAAAAGTCCTGAATCAGGCTTATTTTATCGGAGCGGTTTTTACTGTGGTCTTTTTTGCATTCTTGTGGTTTTATCTTGATCAGATGGTGGATCTGTTACGCTTACAGTCCAGTGCGGATCAGTACGCCAGAGAATATTTATGGATCATATTACCTTCACTTCCATTTTTAATGCTCTCGGCGATCGGAATGTCGGCTCTGCGTGGCGCAGGAAACATGGCGATCGGCCTGTGGATCATGGTGTTAATTAACGTGGTGAATATTTTCGTCAGTTGGGGTCTGGTTTTAGGAATCGGACCTCTGCCGTGTCTTGGATGGAAAGGCGTGGCGGCGGGAACCACTTTAGGATTTATCATCGGAGGAGTGGCCACGACTCTGGTATTATGGCGCGGCTCTTATGGTTTAAAACTGAAATTTCGCCAGATGGTGCCCGACATGAATATGATCGGACGAATTCTCTGGATCAGTATTCCCAGCGGACTGGACATTATGACGATTATCGGCTGCCAGCTCTGGTTCGTGGGTTTAATTAATAAACTGGGAGTGGAAGCGTCGGCGGCACATGGAATCGCGCTGCGCGTGGAATCACTGGGATTCGCGCCTCTGGCTGCGTTTCAGATGGTGGTCATGACTCTTGTCGGGCAGTTTCTCGGGGCACGGCGTACGGATCTTGCCGTGCGGATTTCGTATTATACTTTAGGAATCGCCCTGAGCTTTATTTTTGTCGTCAGCACGATTTTTTTTATTGGCGCGGATATACTTCCTTTCATTTTCTTAAAAAATGATAGTGCATATTTAGCTGCGGCCGCCGCACCTTTACTGCGCGTCATTTCCATCGCGCTGCCATTTTTTACCGTTACCGTGGTATTTTCTGGCGTGCTGCGGGGAGCCGGCGACACAAGATGTCCGCTGGTAATCTCCTTCTTCGGATTCCTTTTTGTCCGTATCCTCTGTACCTATTACTTCTCATTTTCTGAAATAAATCTTGGTTCGTGGGTCATTCATGGCATGAACTGGGGTGTCGTCGGCGCGTGGATCGCCATGGCCGCAGATATTATCGTCCGCTGTTTTCTCCTTTCCGCACGTTTCTGGTATGGAAAATGGAAAAGAATTGAAGTTTAGCGCACAAAAATGTTTCCTAAAAACCTAAAAACCT
>JAUNBR010000111.1 GCA_030527015.1 Planctomycetia bacterium | reverse complement strand
AAAGTTCCATCTTGTCGCAGGCGAAAACTGAATTTTAAAATGGCATGAGTATAGTTGGATTCTGATAAACGGTATCCGATTCCACGTACGGTCTGAATTAAATCACGGCCCGCGCCGAGTTTTCCTCTTAAAGAAGTCAGGTGCACGTCAATCGTTCTGTCAGTAACGATCGCATCTTCTCCGATCGCTTTATCGATTAACTGATTCCGTGTCAAGACACGTCCTTCCGCATGCATCAGAGCCGCCAGCAGACGAAATTCTGTCGCCGTCAGTGAAACCGGCTCCTCTCCTACATAAGCCTGGTAACGTTCCATGTTCAGTGTAATTGGCCCAGCCGATATATCATGAAATTCAGCAGTATCTTTTTTCTGTAGTGACACTCTTCTCAGCAGCGCGTTTATTCGCGCGACAAGAATAGACATCTGAAAAGGTTTCGTCAGATAATCATCTGCGCCCACTTCCAGCCCAACTACGATATCACTTTCATCACCTTTTGCACTGAGAATAATTACTGGCAGATGTGATAATTGTCTGTCGGCACGAATCGCCCGAAGGATTTCCATGCCAGACATGCCGGGCAGCATCAGATCAAGAATGAGCACGTCATACGCTTCTTTCTCAAGCATTCTCATTCCTAAAATACCATCCGTGGCCATCTCTGCCAAAAAACCTTCTTTTCGCAGTCTTAGAACCACCATCTCCGCAATATCCGCTTCATCTTCAATAATTAATACACGTTTCTTCGCCATGTCTGCCCTTTCATATATCCTCTTTTTTTACTACCATTTTCCGTTCTGCTTCACACTTTCACCTTAAATTTCTGTTTTTCACGGTATGGGAGATACGGTGCTTATACTGGTTTCACTTTAATTTTCCGTTTTGTGCGGTTCTAAACGCAGGCATTTTCAGCGAAGCAAAATACCGGAGAAGCGGAAATTTATAGTGTGTCGGGTATAAATGCCGGGAAAACGGAAATTTATAGTGTATCGGGTGTAAAATAAGGAAAAAACCATGAATCGGAAATTTGTAGTGTGCTTTCAGTATAAATATAACAAAAAATGAGGGAAAATACAATTACTCCTCCGTCGCGTGGCGGACGATTTCCCCTGTTTTCAAAAAAATGGCATCTTCCGCGATATTTTTACATAAATCTCCGATACGTTCTAGATTTCTTCCGATGGACGTAAGGGCATACAGCGCATTCAGACCTGAAGAATCTGAAAAATTTCCAGACGAAAAAACTTCGTCTAAATACTGCCGAAAATAAACGTCGACATGCGTCCGGTCATTCCGAATAATCCATTTTGCTAATTTTACCGCCGGTGTGTCTGTTTCGAAAGGTTCCTGAGTCTCTGGCGTTTCTCCAGGAGGAGCCAGCAGACGCATGGTCTGGTGTAATGCATCCGTTACGCTTTCCGTCAGTGTTCTAAAAGATGAAATGGAAGAAAGTGTTATATTCTTTTCCCCTAACTTCTGCACAAATTTTGCGATCGAAACGCAGTGATCCGCCATCCTTTCCAGATCATTATTTACTTTAATCACAAAGCAGATCCGGCGAAGATCGATCGCCGCGGGCTGATAAAGTGCTAAAAGCCGAATGCATTCCCTCTCGGTCTCCACTTCACGAATGTCGATAATGCCATCTGAATCGATAACACTCTGTGCGGATTCCGCGTTCATCGTCGCCGCCGAAAACAGTGCATCTGCCAGCGCCTGCTCTACTAAAAGTCCGGTATGATCCAGCTTTAGAAAAAGCCTGTCCAGCCGTTTAAATAATTGTTCTGTCATAATATTTTTCCCTTTCTTATACCCGATACACTATAAAATTCCGCTTCCCCGGCATTTAGCTTCCCTGAAAATGCCTGCTTTCGGAGCCGCATAAACCGGAAATTTAAAGTGGAACCAGTATAAATTTAACCGAATCTTCCTGTAATATAATCTTCTGTCTGTTTTTCACGAGGATTCGTGAATAAATTATTTGTGTCGCCATACTCAATTAACTGTCCCAGGCAGAAAAACGCCGTACGATCACTGACTCTTGCTGCCTGCTGCATGTTATGTGTCACCATAATAATCGTATATGAATCCTTCAGCGTGACCACGAGTTCCTCGATTCGGGAAGTCGCGATCGGATCCAGTGCGCTGCATGGTTCGTCCATCAGCAGCACTTCTGGATTCGTCGCCAGGGCACGCGCGATACACAGCCGCTGCTGCTGACCGCCCGAGAGAGATAATGCCGATTTCTGTAAACTGTCTTTCACTTCATTCCATAATGCCGCGTGAGTCAGCGATTTTTCCACGATTCCGTCTAAATCTGATCGGCGGCAGATCCCCTGAAGTCGGGGACCATATGCCACATTATCATAAATACTTTTGGGAAACGGATTCGGACGCTGGAATACCATACCCACGTGCCTGCGCAAAAGAACGAGATTTGTTTTGGGATCATATACGTTTTCATTACCCACGTACAGTTCTCCCGTGGTATGAATTCCCGGAATTAAGTCATTCATCCTATTTATACTGCGCAAAAATGTACTTTTTCCACATCCACTGGGTCCGATGATCGCGGTCACACCCTTCTGTGGAATATCGATATCCGCTTCCAAAACACCAGGTTTCGTACCATAAAAAACGGAAAATTTATGACTGCGGACCATGGAGGGGGCGCTCTTCATGGTGCCAGAACCATTTTCAGATATATTTTCTGCTACTAAATGTTTTTTTAGAGTGCTATTTTTTTTATCCTGTAAATTATCAGAATCCATCATGGATACAGTATGGGAATCTTGGATGCTTATCGTCGCTTCTGTCATTTCTGTGAACATGTTTTAGTCTTTCTCCATTTCAAAAAATATTTTTATTTATATATCGGATTTATCCATTATTTTTTATCTGAAATACTGATTCCACTTTAACTTTCCGTTTTGTGCGGCTCTCGAAGCGTGTATTTTTAGCGAAGTATATACTGTTCTCGTTTAACTTTCCGTTTTGTGCGGTTCTGAACGCCGGTATTTTCACCGAAGTATACTGGTTCCAATTAAAATTTCGTTTTGTGCGGCTCTAAAAGCAGGCTTTTCAGCGAAGCAAAAAAGCCGGGGAAGCTGAATTTTATAATGTATCGGGTATAAAATGCCGAAAAAATGGAAATTTATTGTGCATCGGGTATAAATGAGGGTGGAATGAAAATTTAAAATATAAATTTATAACGTATGAGGTGTAAAATGTTTATCCGCGTAATTTACTGGAAATTCTTCCTCGCAGCCAAATCGCCAGGGCATTAAGTGCCAGCACGACGAGAATTAAGGTAAGCACCAGTCCATACTGATTATACGGAACCAGTTTCGCCAGTCGGTCGCCGGTCGCGATATCCAGAGCAGAATAGGAAAGCACCGGCGTGGCCTGCATCAGCAGATCCGGCCCCAGCTGTGCTGCTGCGCCGTAAGCCACCGCGCATGTAAAAAGTAATGGAGCAGTTTCCCCCGCCGCACGACTCATGGCTAGAATCGTACCTGTGAGAATTCCCGGAAGTGATGCTGGCAGGACGACTGAAAAAAAGCATTTTGCGCGTCCCGCACCTAGTCCCAGCGCGGCTTCACGAAAGGATACAGGGACACTGCGAATCGCTTCTTCACTGGAGCGAATAATGATGGGAAGGATTAATAGCGCCAGCGTCATTCCTCCTGCCAGCACGGATGGTTTCCCCGTCATCATTTCCACGATTACCGCTAAACCAAAAAGTCCGAAAACGATACTAGGAACTCCTGCCAAGGTATTTATACATAATCGCGTAAGCCGTGTGAGAAAATTATCTTTTGCCACTTCCACCAGATACGCCGCGGTAATTACTCCCACGGGCATGGCCAGCACGACAGAAAGAATCGTGATTAGAAGCGTACCTAAAAGCTCTGGTCCCACGCCGCCCAGAAAATGTCCTGCGGTGGAAGGATCCAAAAAGTAATAACCATAAAACGTCCACCGGGGATTCATCATTTCAGAAAGATTCTCTTTCGTCATTTTCATCATCCGGGTTAATCCTGTCAGAGGTGTTTCATCAAAAAAATCTTTACGGGCCACTTTTATTTTTTCATTTTCCAGTGGAATTCCAGCTTCTGAAAATCTTTTTTTGTAAACCTCCACGGTCAGTAAATCGTCCAGATATTTTTTTGCCTGGCTCCAGTGTGTCGCGCCATAACGAACTTCCGGCGGCAGGTGATTTATCTTTTCTCCACGAATTTCCGGCCCGAGAATACATCCGTTTCCATCCTGGCCGGTAATAATATTTCTCATCTGTCGGTATATCTCAGCATATGTTACATTTTCGTCAATTTTTGTCGGCATGTCACGAATGCTCAGGTCTTGCGCCCCAGTTTCCGCAATAAACGCCGCGACATTTTTCTGGTATTTCTCTGCCATATTTAGCAGTTCCATTAACGGCGTCTTTCTGAAGTCATTCTTCTGCGCGTATTTTTGAATATCTGCATAACGTTCTTCGATTTCCGTGGGATCCGTACTGCCACACATGCGTGTAAATGCCCTGCGGATTCTTTTACACGCGGACGTCATTTCTCTGACGGTTTCCTGATCTTCAGGTTTTGTGTAATTTCTTTCTATAAAATCTCGTGTCGCGCGATCCATTTTTCTGGCCTCTTCTTCCAGTAAATCCGGAGAAAGCCAGGCATAATATTCCAGTTCACGATAAATGGGTGCTCGCGCTTCAGAACACCGCCGCCATTCCTCTTTCACCGCCGTCAGGTTTCCGCGGCCGAACTGCTGATGGATAAACAGTCGGTGCTCCACCGTTCCTCGAAAAACCACCGCTTCCACTCCTCCGACAAAAATAGGTCCCATGACCATTCCCAGCGCCAGTACCAGAATTAAAATGGAAATAACGGCGAAACCGTTAAAGGCATGATTCATTCCCATGCGCAGACTTAAATATTTTTTTGCTCCCAGATGATGAATCACTGTGGTCTGAATGGAACTGAAAAAATAATGTCCCGTGGTGATGAAATATTTTGGAAGAAAGAATAATATTTTCCACACGGAAATATATTTTCCCAAAGAATTTTTTTTATTTTCCACAGATCGTCCCATGGTTTCACGAAATTTTTTGGACAGGCGCTCCGTCAAAAGATTCATGCAAAAAGTAATCACCAAGAGAATAAATCCCACGGCGAAAAGTGCAGAGCGGTGTATGGAATTCGCGGGAGTTTCTCCCATATCTCGCGCGATGGTCGCGGTCATGGTCTGCACCGCTTCTGTGAAACTGGCCGCGATCTGCGTTAAATCGTACCATGGTACAGGAACGTTCGAAGCATTTCCTGCCGCCATGAGCACGACCATGGTCTCTCCCACCGCGCGCATCATACCTAAAACCACGGCCGCGATAATTCCATTATGCGCCGCAGGAATAATTACCTTAAAAATCGTTTCAAAACGTGTCGCGCCACATCCGTAAGATGCTTCGCGCAGTTCTCGCCCAAGACCCGTCAGCGCATCTTCCGCCACACTTACGATTAATGGAATGGCCATCACCGCCAAAATGAGAGATGCATTCAGAGAGTTCGTGCCGGTGGTAAAGCCAAAGGTATTTTGTAACCATGGTGCGACGACTGTAATCGCGAAGAAGCCAAAAGCCACGGAAGGTACGGCGGCCAGTAATTCAATCATCGGTTTAATCCACTGACGTACGCGAAACGGTACCATATCACTGAGAACCACCGCCGCGGTCAGTCCGACTGGAACCGCGATTAAAAGTGCTCCCAGAGTGACCTGAAATGTTCCGTAAACCATGGAAAGCATTCCGAATTCCGGATGTTCCGCCGTGGGATGCCACTCTGGGGAAATAAATATTTCCCACAGTTTCCCTTCCTGCCACATATAATGGAAAAAGGCCATACTTTTATAAAAAATGAAAATAAAAATGGCAGCCACAACAAAAATCGTTAAATTCGCAGTTCGGGCAATAAACTGGTATCCTAAAAACTGCAAAACTTTTTGTTTCCGTATCTGTCCAGATGTCATGGAATACGATATATTCGCAGTTTTATCTTCTTCTTTTCGCACAGAATGAATTGTTTCGTGATGATGTTCAGAATTATTCAGTGATTTCATAAAAAACATGGTTCCTTAAACTCGGGAGTTAATTTGTATCTTCTCATTCAGATACCTTCTCATTCCGATATCTCTTCTTTCATTTTTCTTTTGGTGTTCCACCTAAGATTTTTTATCTGTCTTTCTCCCTTTCGGCAGACGAAATACACATACGCCACGTAACTTGTTTTATTTTATACTGGTTTCACTTTAAATTTCAGTTTTTTTACGGCTCTGAAATCTGGTATTTTGTTTTACAGAAAATGCCGGAAAATCGGAAATTTATTAGTGCATCGGGTAAAAAAAGTCTGGAACGAAATTTTATTCTTGTCGTGAACATAAAAACATGGATTAATATTCCGTCATGGGCACAAAACCTTTCGCTTCAATAATTTCAGAGCCTTCTTCTGTCAAAAAATAATTACAGTATTCCAGTAATCGAGAGCCGACGGAAGGATAACCATTCGTGTAAAGGAACAGCGGACGCGCTAAAGTATAACGTCCTGAAGCGATGGTCGATTTATTTGGCGCGATTCCATCATATTTTAACGCCACGACACCTTTTTTCACGAAACCCAGACCGACATAACCGATCGCTCCTTTCGTCGTGGCCACACGACTAAAAATTGCGGGATTCGCATTCGAGTACTCCACTCTGGAACCGAGTTTAGTCTTTTTCATCGCGATTTCATAAAATACTTCATACGTACCAGAAGAAGTATCCCGACTAATCGCTACGATCGGCATGTCTGGCCCACCCACTTCTTTCCAATTCGTGATTTTACCGCTATAAATATTTCGTACCTGCTGGCCGGTAAGCTCCTTCACTGAATTCGCAGGATTTACGATCAGACACACACCGTCCATCGCCACCGTAAACGGAATCGGCATTTTTCCCGCCTCCGCCGCTTCTCGGAATTCGTCTGGTTTCATCAGTCGACTCATGGCCGCGATTTCACACCTGCCTTCTGCCAGAGCGGCCGCTCCGTCTCCGCTGCCGGTTTTCTTCACCGAAAATTTCTGATCTGGATACTTTTCTAAAAATGCTTCGACGAAAGCGTCACAAATTGGCCCCACCGTGGTGGAACCATCTATTCTGATTTCTTGTGACCAGACCGTCACCGTCCACATATTTATGATTATAAAAATGAACGTGAATAAAGATCTCATGATGAATTCTCCTTTTTTGAAACTTTTACTGGTTCCACTTTAAATTTTCGTTTTGAGCGGCTCTGAAATCAGACGTTTTCCGCGAAAGAAAAAGGCGGTGGAAACGAAATTTTACGGTGCATCGTGTATAAAACACACGCTGAGCATCACCTTATGCCCTTTATTATACTCATTCCAATTTAAAATTTCGCAAAAGTTTTGTCAAAATTTGCACGA
>JAUNBR010000110.1 GCA_030527015.1 Planctomycetia bacterium | reverse complement strand
CCTCACTTTCTCCCTTTCTCCTCCCTTTCTTTTAATCAAAATCCGCACAAAACATAAAAAAAAACTGAATCCCAAAATTCTGGGACTCAGTTTTCAGCGGAGAAGACAGGATTCGAACCTGCGGAGGGCGTACACCCTCAACGGTTTAGCAAACCGTCGCTTTCGACCACTCAGCCACCTCTCCGTTTATATATTATTCACAAAACGGCTATTTTTTTGAAAATTCCACAAAAATCACCGCTCAAAATGATTCATTTTATTCGTTTCCGACAAAAATCAGTACGTTTACGAATAAAACTCATGCAGGATACACAATTTAATTTTACGTTCTCGGTCACTCCCGATGCAGTACAAAATTTAATTAAAATGTGGAACCAGTACAATATAATTATTATATTCTCAATTTTTATTTTTGAAAGGCCCCCCAATAAAATTTTATTCCGAAACGAAATGAAGAAAAGAGAAAAACGCTCCCTTTTTTTTCTCATTTTATTCGATAAAATATAAATTTATTATCATTTCTGCTGGACACCCTATGATTTTATCTCCTTTTACGGTCAAAAACTTTCAGACGGGACCGAAAAGGAAACCTTTACGTCTGATACATCATAATTTTATCTGAAAAACGGCAAGTTTCGTTCGCCGATGAACCCAGGATTAAGAATAAAAATGCCACAAAAAATTTTTCGTAAGGAAATCGTCGTCTCTGAGGAACACCTGGATGCGCTGCGCCATGTAAATAATGTAAATTACGTTCAGTGGATGCAGGATGTCGCGACAGAACATTCCAGCATAAACGGCTGGGACACCCAGCGTTACCTAAAAAGCGGCACGTCCTGGTTCGCGCGCCGGCATATGATCGACTACATTTTTCCCGCGGTTCTTGGTGATGTACTGATCGCCGAAACATGGATCTCGGAAATGAAAAATGTCAGCAGTATTCGCAAATATCGGTTTTACAGAAAATCCGATCAGCGATTAATCGCGACTGCGGAAACAAAATGGGGTTTTGTGAATTTATCCACTGGCCGCCCCACGAAAGTGCTTCCAGAAATTTTAGAAAGTTTCACTTTAATGGAAAATCATCTCGATGAAAATGACACCTTTCAGTAAACAAAAAATTTCTGAGGAAAACGCATAACGCCCGCCTCTTCTTCCACAAAACACCGAAGCGGAATTTTATCGTATATCGGGAATAAAAATATTTGGCGTCAAGAACCATCAAAACAGAAATTTAAAGAAAAACCCGTATCATCATTCCTCAGCATCTGCATTCTCATCCTGCTGAATCCACTGCTCAAGACGATGAATTTCCCATCTCCATGCGCCCGAGACGGAAAGATCAGACAAAATTTTCAGCTGTGTTTTCGCCTCATCAAAACGTTTCAGACGGCGTAATAAAGACAAAAAAAGCACCCGGGCAGGAACATCCTCCGGCCAAAGAGAAATTCGCTGCTGCAAAAGATATTCCGCCTGAAACCAGTCCCGGCGTAAATACGCACTCTGCGCCTCAGGTAACGTATCATTTCTTTCGAAATCCAGAGATTTTTTTTCCTCTGCCGCCCGAAACTGACGCTCAAGCCGCCATGAAATAATAACGCCCAGCATCCATGCAGTGAAAAACATACCCCAGAGAGGCACGCGTGCGGAAGCCGGAATGATTTCTTCCCAAACAAAAGTCGCAGAGACGACGAACATGGCAAAAAAAGTATACACCATGACCACGCCCCAGCCCATCAAAGAACCATGATAATAGAACTGTGGAAGCCCAGGAAACCAGTAAAACGAAACAAAATGACGTAACATATTTATATATCCGATTCCACTTTATAATTCCATTTTACGCGGCGCGCTGCGCAGAAACATTTTGAGCGAAACAAAATACCGAAAAAGCGAAAATTTATCATGCATCGGAAATAAAATGGAACCTGTCTCGTACATCAGGAATAAAAAACCTCTCTTAAAACTTACTGTTTCCTCTCTAATTTCGGCAAAACAGGAAGTGGTATCTGCGCAATTAACCGACGAATAATCTCATCATTTCCCAGACCTTCCACCTGCGCCTGAAAATTCACCCCGATACGGTGCCGTAAAACAGGAATCGCTATTTTTTGAACATCCTCGATTCCCACGGAAAACCGACCATCCATCGCGGCGATCGCCTTTCCTCCCTGTATTAAAAACTGACCGGCACGTGGCCCCGCGCCCCAGTCCACCATCTGCTGAACAAAATCCGGCGCAGAGGGATCTTTCGGACGTGTCGCCCTGACCAGAGCCGCCACATATTTCACGATATACTGACTGACCGCCACGGAATTTACCAGTTTCTGAAGCACCGCGACCGATTTTCCCGTCATGATTTTTCTTACTTCTGTCTTTTCACTACGTGTGGTAACCGATAAAATTTTCTCTTCTTCCTCCAGTGACGGATAATCTATTTTTATATTAAACATAAATCGGTCCAGCTGTGCCTCGGGAAGAGGATACGTCCCTTCTTGCTCGATCGGATTCTGCGTGGCGATCGTAAAAAAAGGCTCGGGAAGCGTCCACGTCTCCGCGCCTGCCGTTACCTCACGCTCCTGCATGGCCTGTAAAAGTGCAGACTGCGTTTTCGGCGGAGTACGGTTTATCTCATCCGCAAGTAAAATATTCGTGAAAATCGGCCCCTTCACGAATCGAAAACTCCGGCGTCCCTGCTCATCTTCATCCAGAACATTCGTTCCCGTAATATCAGACGGCATGAGATCTGGCGTAAACTGAATCCGCTTAAAATCCACATCTAAAATGCGTGAAAGAGTACTGACCATCAGCGTTTTCGCCAGCCCAGGCACACCTTCCAAAAGACAGTGACCCCGTGTAAAAATGGCCGCAAAAAGCTGCTCGATCACCTCATCCTGACCAATAATAATTTTCTGTAATTCTTCCTGCATCAACTTTCGCTGAAGCGCGAAATCCTGCAGCACTTCCGCCAGATTTCGCGTTTTCTGCGGAACGGCATTCCCTCCAGGAAGAGGAGGGGGAACAGGTGGATTTTCAGATGTTTTCGACATTTCTTCAGTTTCCGTAAAAATTTTTATTCCTGATACACTATAAAATTCCGCTTCCCAGGCATTTTGTTGCGCTGAAAATGCCTGCTTTCAGAGCCGCAGAAAACGGGAAATTTAAAGTGGAACCAGTCTATTCCCGATACACGCTTTTTTCCTCGATACTTCATACTCTGATTCTCCCTTAAACTTCCGTTTTGTGCGGTACCAAAAGTAGGTATTTTCTGCGCAACAAAAATGTCGAAAGATTAAAATTTAATGCCGAAAGGTTAAAAAATTTATAGTACGTCGGGCATAAAAGCAGCATTTTCTGCACAGCAAAATATCTGAAAAGCGAAAATCATAAGTGTGTCAGGGATACTCCTATTTTCATTCATTCTTTCTTTATATCTTAATTATTCCGTCACGTCAAGCGTAACTCACGAAACAAAACACGAAAGCAAAAAGCCCTCATTTTATACCCGATACACTATAAAATTCCGCTTCTCCGGCATTTTGCTTCGCTAAAAATGCCTGCTTTCAGAGCCGCAGAAAACGAAAATTTAAAGTGGAACCAGATATTCATGTGCGTATTAATCATCATACTTTCTTTTTTTCCAGTTTCCATATTTTGCAGGTTCTTTCGGCTGAAATTTAAGCGTCAAAAAATGCATACTATCTTTCCCTAATAATTCCGTAACACGCCTGAGCATTTCAGGAAGAATCGCCACTCGGGTTTTACTGTCCAAAATAATTCTCTGATTTCCCTCTAAATCCACGATGAACTTCACCTTCTTCGCTCCAGGATAAGAACGCAAAATTTCTTTTAACGTCTGAACCGTATTCGGCGTATGCACATTTTCCTTAAACACAAAAGAAACTGCCTCCGTAAACTCTATTTTTAAATCTTCCACACAATAAATTTTATCGACAATAAATGTCGCTTCATCATCCGCCGTGCGTTTATCGATAAATCCCACACACGCAATTACCGCATCCTGCTGAATCAGATCCGCATATTTTTCATACTGCTTCGGCCAGCATATCGTCCGCATGACGCCTAAATCATCATCCAGATCGAACATGGCATAACGTGAAGGATCTCCCGGTTTCGGATTTTTTGTATTCGCCAGCTTTAATCCACTAATCATTCCACCGATCATTACCTGCGTACGGTGCTTCAGCAGCTTTCCTTCCTGTGTGGTGTGGGAACAAAATTTACGAAGTAACCCTGCATATTCCGCCAGAGGATTACTGGAACGGTAAAATCCTAAAACTTCCTTTTCATTTTTTAATAATTCTCGCTCAGGCCATTCCGCGATATTCGGTAATGAAATACTGGCAGTCATACTTTCTTTCATTTCATCGTCCACATCAAAAAGCGACATCTGGCCTTTCGCGCGATCATTCGCCGCGGAAGTCCCCGACTGAATCGCATGATCCACCACCGCATCCAGCTGCGCACGTTTCACTCCAAAACAGTCAAAAGCTCCCGCACGAATTAATACTAAAATAACGGCCCGCGGCACTATTTTTGAATCCAGCCTTTCACAAAAATCAAAAATATCCTTAAAAGGACCTCCCCGCAGACGTTCTTCACGAATCGCGGCAGCCACCTGATCACCACACCCTTTAATCGCGTTCAGCGCGAAATAAATTCGTTTCGCTTCCGTACCGTCCTCTTTCATATATTTCTCGACTCGGTACCCTGCTCCACAGGTGTTTACATCCGGCCCGGTAACTTCTATATTCATTCGCTTACAGTCTTCCAGATGCTCTACAGTCGTATCTTTGGACGCAAAATTACGCTGCGAAATATCTCCCGTCAAAAGAGCGGCCATAAACTCCACCGGATAATGCATTTTTAAATACGCCGTGATATATGCAATTTTTGCATACGCCGTGGAATGACTTTTGTTAAAACCGTAACCCGCGAATTTCACGATTAACTCAAAAAGATCACTTCCCTGAGAAATCGTCAGATTATTCTCCTGACACCCTTCCAGAAACTGCTGCTTATATTTCGTTATTTCCGTTTCCTTCTTTTTACTGATGGCCTTAATGCATTTATAAGAATCCGCCAGCTCAATTTTCCCCAGCCGATTTAATATCCGCATGATCTGTTCCTGGTAAACCATCACGCCATATGTTTCTTTCAGAATCTCCTCCACCACCGGGTGAATATACTCTGCTTTTTGCCGACCATGCTTAACATTTATATACGTGTCGACCATTCCTCCATCCAGAGGTCCCGGACGATAAAGTGCCAGAGCCGCGATAATATCCCGGAAATTATCTGGCTGTAACCGCTGCAGCAGATCACGAAATCCGCTACTTTCCAGCTGGAAAACACCTTTCGTCTCTCCACGAGAAATCAGACCATATGTTTCAGGATCATCCTGTGGAAAATCGTATGGATTTAACTTCTGACCTGTCGTATCTTCGATTAAATTCATCGTCTGAGATAAAATGGAAAGGTTCCGCAGGCCAAGAAAGTCCATCTTTAATAATCCGGACGCCTCCACTTCCGCATACTCCCACTGCGTGACCACACCGTCTTTTCCCTGAATACTGTGAAGCGGCACATAATCCGTAACAGGCGTTTCCGTAATAAGTACCGCACAGGCATGCGTACCCGCATTCCGCGCCAGCCCCTCACATCCTTTCGCAAAATTAATGAGCTGCTGAACATCAGAATCACTCTGATACATTTCCATCAGCTCCGTATTCATCTCCATGGCCTTCTGAATCGTCATCTTCGGAGTGTCCGGGACTTTTGACGTCACCTCACGGACTTTCGCCAGGGTCAGTCCCAGTGCCCGCCCCACATCATTTATCGCTGCTTTCGCCGCCATGGTGCCGAAAGTGCCAATCTGCGCCACATTCTCCTCACCATATTTATCCTTCACATACTGCAGAATTTCTCCACGCCTCTGCTGTTCAAAATCGATATCTATATCCGGTGCTTCCGCGCGATTTACATCTAGAAATCTTTCAAAAAGTAAATCATATTCCAGCGGACATACCCGGCTCAGACCCAGACCGAAACAGACCAGAGACCCGACACCCGATCCACGCGCCGTACATGCGATTCCCCGCTCCGTGGCCTCCCGCACAAAATCCCACACAATTAAAAAATAATTCGGAAATCCCTGGCGCTTTATCGTATCCAGCTCCGTTTCCAGTCTCTGAATTACCTCCGGCGTAAGTTCTCCCCCTATTTTTCCATCCACCCATCTTTTCGGCGTTAATTTATACCGGTCTCGTAAACCTTTCAGCGCAATTTCCCGCAATAAATCGACTGATTCCACTCCTTCCGGTGTTTTATAAACCGGGAAAAACCGCTGATTTAGTTCCAGTTCCAGATTACAGCGCAGCGCGATTTCGGCCGAGCGAGCCACCGACTCTTCCTGACCAGGAAACGCAGCATACATTTCTTCCTGACTGCGCATATAATACTCGTGAGGCTCCATCCGCATCCGATTCGGTTCTGTGCGCAACTTCCCTGTATTCACACACAAAAGAATATCCTGAACTTCCGCATCCTCTTTTTTTACATAATGCACATCACTCGTGGCCACGGTGGGAATCCCCAGCCTTTTACTCATCTCCAGCATATGCTTCGTCGCCACATACTGAAGGTCCACTCCGTTATTCTGAATTTCCAGATAATATCTGTCGCCAAAAAGCTCTCTGTACCACAGCGCGACTTCTTCCGCTTTTTGTAAATTCGGCACATCCTGATACGTCAGATACTGATTAATCTCGCCTCCCAGACATCCACTGAGACAGATAAGCCCTTCATGATATTTTTTTAGCAGAGCGCGGTCAATTCGTGGTTTATAATAAAACCCCTCCATGTACGCGAGACTCGCCAGCTTCAACAAATTTTTATATCCCTGAATATTTTCTGCCAGAAGCGTCAGGTGATAATTCGTTTTTCCGCCGACTCCACTTTCTTTCCCGAATCGGCTTCCCGGCGCGACATACGCCTCATAACCGACGATCGGTTTTATTCCCTGTTTTTTCGCCTCTTTATAAAATTTAAGCGCACCAAAAAGGTTTCCATGGTCTGTCAGAGCCAGAGAATCCATTCCAAAAGATTTCGCCTGTCCCACCAGTGCACTGAGCGTTCCCGCCCCATCCAAAAGACTGTAATGACTGTGAACATGAAGATGAATAAATGGTCGTGTATGTTCCATCATAATATTTTTCGTTAAAAAAGAATTACATTTTCGATTCACAATAAAATTTCACTCTGTCTGGCAGACAGAACCAGCCAAAACAAAAATTTATACCAGTTTTACTTTAAAATTCCTTTTGTGTGGTTCTGAAAGCAGACATTTTCAGCAAAAGCTAAATGCAGGGGACGCAGAAATTTATAATGCATCGGATCTATCATACCTCGGGCATAAAAAACCTTAAAATCTCTTACTCATTTTTTATATACTGGTTCCAATTTAAAATTTCGTTTTGTGCGGCTCTAAAAGCAGGCTTT
>JAUNBR010000032.1:5464-41311 GCA_030527015.1 Planctomycetia bacterium | reverse complement strand
ACTCCATCTATCATTATAAGATATTTATTAAAGGATACTTGTGCGAAAATAAATTAAGCGTGGCAGAATTTTGTGTATAAATTTAAGGTGGGAAAGAGAAGAAAATACAGATTAAAGTACTGAAAGCATAAGACAGAAAACCATAAGAATGATCAGTTTTATGCAGTTACTGCATCAGGTCTTTCTGGAAGAGAGAAACCTGATGAAAAATAACAGCATAAAACTGAAATTTGTACTCGGTATATTATATATGCTGACTTACCCTTAATTTAGGTTTTATCGTGGCAGCAGGCATTTTAAGCACCGTGTCATGCAGAAGAAATGAAAATTCATAATGCATGGGGTATAAAATTTCGCATTTTATCCATTTTAATACCCGATACAGTATAAAATCCGTTTTACCGGCATTTAGCTTCGCTGAAAATGTCTGCTTTTAGAGCCGCACAAAACGGAATTTTAAAGTGGAACCAGTATGTACTGAGTATGCGCGCTGGCAGTACACAGGAAAAAATGAAATTAGGATGAAATTCGAAAGTGGAATCAGCACTTTTATTTTATTTCGTCCATTTTAACGAAACGGCGTTCGGAGGCAGAGACCAGAGCCGCTTCCAGCACACGCTGTGTCTGATATGCGTCATAAAAACTCGGAAGCGGAACGGTCGGTTCTTCGCCAGCCAGTACTTTTGTAATGTCGTAAGCCATACTGGTGAAGGCGTGTTCGTACCCGATCAGGTGTCCGTCTGGCCAGAAATTTCCGACATAAGGATGAGAAGCAGCATTCGTACAAAGAATATTTGTCCATCCCTGTACAGGACGAGGAAGGCGAGCATCATAATATTCCAGTTCATTCATACGTTCAAAATTAAAACGCAAAGAACCTTTTGTGCCATTAATTTCAAAGAAATTTCCATTTTGATGCCCTGTGGCCTGACGGGCGGCTTCATAAGAACCGACTGCCCCGTTATTAAATTTAACGAGGAAAGAAACGGTATCATCCACCGTTACTTCTTCATATTTATCACCAGCATTCGCACCTGCTTTAATGAGTTCATCCTGAGAAATGCCCGCACCCAGACTGTCGTCCATGACTTTTCGCTGTTTAATTAGGGTTTCACAAATTGCGCCACAAATTTCATCGATTTCCACACCTGCCACGAAACGTGTGATGTCCACGATATGAGCGTTTAAGTCACCGTGCGCTCCGCTGCCGGCCAATTCTTTTTTGAAGCGCCAGGCCATGGGAACGTTTTCACCTGCCCAGTCCTGCAGGTAACGCGCGCGAATGTGTAAGATTCTTCCCAGTTCACCAGAGGTAACCAGTTTATGCGCAAAAGCCACGGCAGGACAGCGACGATAATTAAACCATACGAAAGTGGGTAATTTTTTTGCTTCCGCCATTTCCACCATCTTTCTGGCATCTGCCAGCGTGCCAGCGATCGGTTTTTCACACGCCACCGGTTTTCCCGCCTCCAGAGCCGCTACTGCCGGGGGCATGTGCATAAAATTCGGCGTTACGATATCCACTAAACCGATTTCCTCGGAAGCTACCAGTGCTTGCCAGTCAGTCGAAGTGTGCTGCCATCCCCAGCGCTGGGCGAAAATTTCCGGTTTTTCCTGCGCCATTCCATAAACGGTATGCATGACAGGTTTTATCGGAGGAGTAAAAAATTTATTGACCTGGCACCATGCGTTGGAGTGGGAACGTCCCATAAATCCTTGACCGATCAGCGCAACATTCACTGTTTTTGACATTTTTGCAGTCTCCTGTTAAATTTATAAAATGGAATCTGTGGCTATCTATACATGTTTTCCTTTAAATTTCCGTTCTGTGCAGCTCTTAAAGCCAGGCATTTTCACCGAAGCAAAAATGCCGAGGAAGCGGAAGTTTATAGGTGCATCAGGTATAAAATAGCCTAACGAGCGATATATTTAAGATTTTATTTATTTATAATCTTTTTTTCTCAAAAATACAAGAGTTTAGCGTATTATTTTCTCTTTTTTTCGAATTTATACTGATTCCACTTTAAATTTCCGTTTTGTACGGTTCAGAAAATGCCAGGTTTTAAGAGCCGTACAAAACAAAAAATTAAAGTAAACCTGTATAATGACAGACTGTGGATTTATATTACGAAAACCTGATTTTATACTCGATATACGATAAAAATCCGCTTTTCCGGCATTTTGCTTCTCTAAAAATGTTTGCTTTCAGAGCCGCATAAAACGGAAATTTAAAGGAGAGCCAGTATATGTGGGGGTTCTGTTTCTGAAAAATAAAGAATCGTAAAATCAAAAAAGAGAGTCAAAAAATCAAAAAATTTTACGTGTCCGAAAAAAAACAGGACGGCTTTTGACCATCCTGTTTTTGTAATAAATAATGACAGATTACATTTTTATTTATTCGGCACCAAGAATAAATGAAAATTTATATTCCTTACTTGCGGGAATACGGAATTCAGGATGCGCCCATGCTCCCCATGAGTCATCTCCAGCGACTCCCATCTGCTGCAGGTCTATATTTACAAAAGTTTCTGGACGGCCTTTCGTTCCACCGGGCAGCTGATATGGGTGCGTTACAGATTCCAGATCTTTTGAGGAATAATGAATCGCGTTAAAGCCGAATAAGGGGTTTCCTTCCCAGCCTTCGACACCCGTAACGCATATTTTTGAACCATTTCCAGCAAGCGTCATTTTATAAGTGTCCGCATGATTTCCTGTTTCCCCTGGTTCTGAATAGGGGAATGCATTTTCGGTAACTGTCGTTTCCCAGTCTCCGAACAGGTAACCTGTTTTACGGTCAAAATAAGATTCCGCCGGCCCACGCCCAAACCATGAAATATTCTCAAAACCTGGCACCAGCGCGAAACCCATTCCGATTCGTGGAATGTCGGCCAGACCTTTCGCGCCGCCAGTACGTTTCATGGACATCTGGACGAGGAGTTTCCCTTCAGCATTTACGGTGTATTTTACGGTCAGAGCACAGTTTCTTTCAGAAAGTACACCTTCAAAAGTAATGCTGTTCTCTGTGGAAGTATTTTTGAAAATTTCCCATTCATTACCAGCATTTCTCCAGATGGCATGTCTTCTGCTATAACCTGCGCCACGGTCATTATCCGTGGGCGCACGCCAGAAATCAGGACGTATCGGCGCGGCCAGCATTTCTTTTTCATTCACTTTCCAGGAACTTAAAGACCCTGTCTGTTTCTCAAAAGTATATGAAAAAGTTTTCTGTTTTTTCATTTTTCCAGAGAATGTGACCGTGTCTGGATTATCTTTTTTCACGACGTTTCCGTCAGAAAATGCGCCAGGCGTGAGTGGTCGTAACTGGAACTGGTCATGTGCCACGATATGCCCGGCTTTCGCCCATGGCTGATCCTCTTTCAGGAAATATTCCACGGTTAAGAAAAGAGCATTCTCTGGAATATTATTAATTATCATCGTGCCGGTTTCGTCCGCTTTTAGATTCGGGAATTCGATTACCGTCCCTGCTTCTTTATTAGAGATCTTCCAGCGCATGCCAAAATCAGAAAGGTCAATAAAATTATAGCGGTTCCAGATTTCCAGCGTGGCCTGATTATCTTTAAACGCCTTTAAATTCGTCTGAATTCCCTGATAACAGTATTTTACCTGGGTGAGACCAGGATGAGGTGTACGGTCAGCAGAAACCAGACCATTCATGCAGAAGTTTCCGTCAGAGGGAGTGCCTGGAGGACCAAAATCCCCACCATACGCCATATAAGTTTTATCGGTGGCGTTTTCATTAACGGTAAAAGCATTTTTGTCAGAAGCGTTTAGTGAAAATAGCGTTTTATTCGCGTCTGAAATTTTTACATCCGCTATAAAACCTCGGAAAACGCGTCCGCGATATTCACTGTTTGTGCCGATTCCCCACGGGAAATCAGTTTTATTAATGGAAGATGTAAATTCTTTTGCTCCGAGTAATTTTCCATCCACATAAAGCTCCATTTTACTGCCATCAAAAGTAGCTTTAATCGTGTGCCAGTTATTAAGCCAGTCTTTTGGTGTCGGCACGACCAGTGACTGCCATGAATTGGCGTAAAGGAAAAATTCCAGTTCGGGAGTATCTTTCTTTTGGGTTCTTTGTTTTAGCCCAATTTGTTTGTCGCCTTTCATAATGATGGGATTATGTTCCGCATTATTTTGAGGGAAAACCGTGATGTCCAGCACAAAAGGCCCCGTAATATTAAGAGCATCCGAGTTATCTAAAACAAAAGATGAAGGAAATACTTTTTTCCCTTCCTGTTCAGGAAGCTTACCTTTTTGTGTGGAAACGAAAGCACATTCCATTCCTCGGGCAGAATCTTTTCCGATTACCTGAACCGGAACGGGAGTGCGAATTCCCTGGTCCACCCAGTCCCAGATATATCCACCCTGAAAGTGTTTTACATCTTTGTCGTAAACACCATCCCAGTATTTATCTAAATTTCCGGTGGAATTTCCCATGGCGTGTGCATATTCACAAAGAATCAGCGGTTTTTTCTGATTTCCTCGGCCATAATTAATGCAGTAATGAGGACCCGCATACATGGGACAATAAATGTCCGTATTATCACCATGGCCTGCACGTTCATAATGGACGGGGCGACTTAAGTCACGGTCTCGGACATATTTCGCACAGTGAGTAAAGCAGATGCCGTCTCCCGCTTCATTTCCTAAAGACCATACCACGACGCAGGCGTGATTTTTATCACGTTCTACCATATTTTTAACTCGGTCCACATGAGCTTCGATCCAGTCTGGATCTTTAGCCAGAGAGTGTTCACCGTAACCCATTCCGTGGCTTTCGATATTTGCTTCGTCAGTTACATAAAGGCCGTATTCGTCACAAAGCTCGTACCAGCGCGGGCAGTTCGGATAATGGCAGGTTCTGACGGCGTTTATATTATTCTGTTTCATTAACAGAATGTCTTGAATCATCGTGTCATCACGTACGTAATGAGCGGTATCCGGGTCATGTTCGTGCCGATTCGTGCCGCGGACATACACGGGAACTCCATTAATAAGAAACTGTCCATCTTTAATTTCCACTTTTCGAAAACCCACTTTAATCGCGGTGGCCTGATCCGGGGTGTCCGAGTTTACAGGCGTGGTGGAAAGTGTCAGCGTATAAAGATTCGGTGTTTCAGCGGTCCATTTTTTAGGATTCGGCACGGGATATGTCAGTGAAACCGTGTTCTTTTCTGAACCAAGAGATACTTTAATTTTATCAGAACAAATTTTTTCTTCACCGTCCCAGAGGGTAACTTCCAGCATTTTGTTCGTGGCTTCCGGAGGGGTATTTGGAGAGTTATATGCCTGGAAGGTAACGTCCAAGTTAAGTTTACCGTCTTTATAATTATCGTCCAGTTCCGGTTTAGCCCAGAAATCCTGAATTCTCATTTCTTTTGGTGCGGAGTACAGGTAAACATCCCGGAAAATACCAGAAAGACGCCAGAAATCCTGACATTCCAGATACGCGCCATCCGAATACCGATAAACTTCGACAGAAACATGGTTTTCACCATCCTTTAAATAAGGAGTAATGTCAAATTCTGCCAGTGTACGGGCATCTTGTGTATAACCGACTTTTTCTCCATTCACCCAGACATACGCGGCGGTACCCACTCCGTCAAAACAGAGAAAAGTGCGGCGATTCTTCCAGTTTTCAGGAATGGTGAAAGTGCGGCGATAAGATCCGACAGGATTATAGTCTTGGGCGATATACGGCGGTTTATGTGGAAATGGGTAAGGATGGTTTACATAAATCGGATAATCATAACCCTGAACCTGCCAGTTTCCGGGGACAGAAATATCGTTCCACCGGGAAACGTCAAAATCATTTTTGTAGAAATCTTGAGGACGTTCTGCAGGATTTTTTGCAAAATGGAATTTCCATGGTCCATTCAGACATAAATAAAATGGAGATTTTCGTTTATCGAAACTTTTAGCTTGGTCAGTCGACGCATACGTGTAAAATGTTGCGCGAGGATCTTCTTTATTAATACGGAAAACTTTCGGGTTTTCCCAGTCTGGATTTCCTGAAAAATCCGCAGAATATGCGGAGGAAATTCCCAGTAATGCGCTACATCCCAGCGCGAAAATCATAAAAAATGTTCTCATAAGCTCCCTACAGGTTAAAAAATAAAAAATAAAAAAACATGGAAATACGTCATTTAAGCCGCATAAAGATTAATATGCCCGATGCACGATGAAATTTACTTTTCCGATTTTTTGATTTTCATTAAAAGTAAGTCTGTTTTTGTGTCCACACAAAACTTAATAAATATGCCTAAAACTTAATGAAAATGGAACCAGAATATGCCTACCATTCTTATAAATCCCGTTTCTTTCTGCGTTTCGTTTTGTGTGAAATGCAGTGTTTATTCATGAGGAAAAAATTTAAGGAAGAACTCAGGAAGGTTTATTTCTGTTTCACAATAAAATATTATCTTTATGAGATAAAATGTCGGAAATACGAAATTTTCATATGTGGGGAATAAATCGGTTTTAAAACGTTTTCCACCGAAAATTTAATTTTAAACGTAAATTTTCTAAAAATCAAGTAGCGTGGTGAAATGAATGAAATAAAAAAGAATATTTCTCAAAATTTTTTAAAAAATATGTATTATTCTTTTATAAAAGGTTATATTTCATATATTCATATATAAAAAGTATGAAGTACCGCTTTATATATGGCGTGTTATTAAACGAAAAATGAAAATAGAATCCTTTACATAAAAATTTATTTTTATTATGATATTTTAATGAAATAATAATTTGATGTGTTATAAATTTTTGTTTTCCTGCTATTTTCACGCGGAAATATCAGTTTTGTGGATGTACAAAAACTAAAAATTAAGAAGAGAGATCTGAATAAAATAATTTTGAATAAATACAGAATTCTGAATTTTATATGAAAATCGCGATAATATTAAATCGTCTGAGGAGAGAAAGGAACCTGAATTTATGATTAATGCACATTATATGGTGTTTTTTTGAAATTTATGGTTCATGAAAGGTTTATTCGTGGCAAGAAAAAATTTTATACCCGATGTACTATAAATTTCCGCTTCCTCGGTATTTTGCTTCGCTGAAAATGCCTGGTTCAGAACCGCACAAAACGGAAATTTAAAATGGAAACAGTATATAAAAAATGGAAAATTGAGCGTTCTTAAGAAACTTTATTATGAGTACAAAAATAATTTAAAAGAAAATTTATAAAATTTACTAAAATATTTCTTTGGACTGTTGACATTTATCGGTTTAGCAAGTACTGTATAAGAATGTAAGAAAGGTTAATGTACCTGGAAGATGATTTTTTTGCTTTTCTGGCATTTTGTGTTGTTGTGCCCTTTCCATTTTAGATTTAAGTCTTGTGTAGTAATGGAAAGCGTATTTCATGTGTTACAGAATGCAGGAAAAATGAAAATTTATCGTGTACCGGGTTACAGAAAGGCTTACTTTTGTGGCCGCACGAAACTGAAATTTAATGTGAAGCGGCATGTTTATATTTTTGGGGGAATTTCTTATCTGAGATCACTCTGTCGTGGAATATGACTGTCATATGGGCAGAGAAGTCGAAAAGAAAGAAGATTTTTGTATCGATTTTACTTAGTGAGCGGTATTTTTGTACTGTGGATATGTTTTTTGTGTTTTAAAATATATTAGATTTTGTACTGGTTCCACTTTAAATTTCCGTTTTGTGCGGCTCTAAAAGCAGGTTTTTTCAGCGAAGCAAAATGCCGACCGGTCTGTCGGCAGGCAGGAAAAGCGGAATTTTATAGTGTATCGGGTATATAATATATTTTGAAAAATTGGAAATTTATTGGTGTATCAGGGATAAAGCCTGTTTTGGGGGTTTATTTTTTATTTTAGATCGGATACATTATAAATTAAGCTTCACGGCATTTTTTGATGTGTGAAGTGCCTGGTTTTTTTTGACGCCGCATAAAACATATTTTTATAAGTGGAGTCCGTATAAAAATAGATTTAAAATGGAATTATTCTGGTTCTAATGTATTCAGATTTTCAGGACGATTTTAAAAAAATATCTGATACCATCAGAAAAGGCTTTTATACCCGATATATTATGGATTTTCATTTTATTGGCATTTCACGTTATTTGAAGTGCCCGCTGGCAGAAAAGCAGGAAGTGGAAATTTATAGTGGAATCGGTATGTTTTCGAAATGCATCTGCTCCGGGTGGCCGTGAAGGAATTTTTCGGCTTTTTCGGAGTAAATCTTTTTATAGGGAAGAATAAAAAATTTAAGTGGTGAAATTTTGGAAATTTTAATTCAAAATTCATAGTGTTTATCTGAATATATTTTAAATTAAAACTTTTTATGGTTCTGAAACAGATATTTTCACTGGATTTATAAATGTGAAAATGAAATATGTATGTTTCAGATGTAAAAAGTTATTTAATGAATGAAGGATGATTAAGCAGATAAACAGAATAATTATGAGGAACTGTAAATTTAATTACAAACAATATTCGTTTAAGATAATATTTTAACGGAAAACAGGAAGACTTCATGGCGAAGCGAAAGAATTTTGCGACTATTTTGTTGAAAAATGGACTTATTAGTGCAGATCAGTTGGAAGATGCACAGAACATGGCCAGCACCACAGGAGAAAAGTTATCCACCTGTCTGATTCGGCTGGATTATGTATCGGCGGTGCTTGTAATGCGTGCACTGGCTGAAGAACATGGTGTACGTTATGTAAAACTCAGTGATGTGGAAATAGATCCGGCAGTGGTGGAGCTTATGCCTGAAACGCTGGCGCGGGAATATGTAGTGCTTCCGCTGGAGGAAAAGGAAGGTGAATTAACGATTGTTACCAGTGATCCAGAGGATTTTGAAACGATCGATAAATTAACTTTTATGTTACGTCGGCGAATAGAAATTGCGCTGGCACCCAGGGAGTCTATTTTAGAGGCCATAAATCGCTGTTATGGTCAGGTCGTGGGCGAAAGCGCGGACACGATGCTTCAGGAGTTTACGGACACGGCGATCGATTTTACAGAAACGGAAGATGATACTGATTCGTCAGATGAAGTGGTGGATGAGAATAGTGCGCCTATCGTCCGGTTAACACATCTTTTGATTACAGAAGCAGTTCAGTTACGTGCGTCGGATATTCATATAGAGCCTTTTGAGGACAGGATACGTGTACGTTATCGAATTGACGGTGTGCTGGTGGAGCGTGACAGTCCGCCGCGGCGTTTATTGGGAGCGTTACTTTCTCGTATTAAGATTCTTGCTAAACTGGATATCGCGGAGCGGCGAAGAACGCAGGATGGTCGAATTAAGGTGACTGTAGGGGATAAGGAACTTGACTTGCGTGTGAGCATTATTCCGACGAACCATGGTCAGTCGGTGGTGATGCGTATTTTGGATAAGGATAATATTAAAATAGGACTGCGCCAATTAGGTTTTGCGGAGGAAGATTTTAATACGTTTAATAATATTATACGTCGTCCGAATGGAATCGTGCTGGTGACGGGGCCGACAGGTTCAGGAAAGACCACTTCTTTATATGCTGCATTAAATGAGTTAAATACGCCGGACCGAAAGATTATTACGGCGGAAGATCCTGTGGAATATTATTTGGCAGGGATTAATCAGGTGGAGATTAAGCACAGCATCGGGCTGGATTTTGCGGCGGTTATCCGGTCCATGTTACGACAGGCGCCGAATATTATTTTGGTGGGTGAAATGCGAGACCTGGAAACTGCGCAGATGGGGATTCAGGCGTCTCTGACGGGTCACTTGGTGTTTAGTACGCTGCATACGAATGACGCGCCGAGTGCGATTACCCGTCTGGCGGATATGGGGGTGCCTTCCTATTTAATCGCCAGCTCGGTGATTGCGATTATGGCTCAGCGTCTGGTGCGTACATTTTGTAAGAAATGTCGTCAGCCATATAATCCGAGTGAAGCGTCGATTGAGGCGGCGGGGTTTTCTCCCGCGATGCTTGAGAAAGCGAATTTCATGCGTGGCCGTGGATGCGGTTTCTGTAATATGAAAGGTTATCGTGGGCGTCTGGGGATTTATGAACTGTTAAAAATGTCTTCTAAAATTCGTGAATTAACGTTTGCCGGCGCGGCGACTGCGGCCATTCGCCAGGCGGCGGTGGCGGAAGGCATGAAAACCCTTTATTATGATGGTCTGATGAAAGTCGTGCGTGGAATTACGAGTATAGAGGAAGTGATGCGTGTGGCTAAAATTTCGGATGATGAATAAAAAAGTTGGTTTCTTCGGAGTCACGGAAGGAGAGTGTTATACCCGATACACTATAAAATTCCGCTTCCACGGCATTTTGTTTCGCTAAAAATGCCTGCTTTCAGAACCGCACAAAACGGAAATTTAAAGTGGAACCAGTATAAACATGGCGGGGGAATGAAACGAAAGAGGATTCTGACAGTCAAAAAATTAGGCCGTTTCGAATTTTTGGATATGCGTAACGAAAGCTGGCCGTGGAACGGGAAAAAGAGGCGTGTTATACTCGATGCACGATAAAATTCGCTTCTCCTGTCTGCCGACAGGCCGGCCGGTATTTTTATTTCGCTAAAAATGCCGGATTTCAGAGCCATATAAAACGGAAATTTAAACGAGAATCAGTATACTTTAAATTTTCGTTTTATGTGGTTTCGGAAATAGGTATTCCATATTATATTATATCATGAAACGTGATATATTATGAAACGTGTGAAACATATATGATGATGAAACGTGTGAACAGCGAAATTTTATTTTATATGGTGGTAAATTTTATTTCTGAGGCATGATGGAATTCCGTTTTTTCGGCATTTTTGCTTCGCTGAAAATGCGTACTTTTATGGCTGCGCAAAACAGACTTATATGTCTGCTTAAATTTTACGTCTGCTCACAACAGAAATTTGAAGTAGAACCGGTAAATGATTTTTTTTATGAGGTTTAGTATTTATGGCGATTTTAATTGATAAACTCCTTCATACGGTGGTAAAGCAGGGGGTCAGCGATTTACATATTACGGTAGGACAGCCTCCGGTGGTCCGTCGGCATGGGCGTATGATTCGCCTGGAAACACAGGTTCTGGAAGCAGAGGATACTGTCGCGCTGATGAAGAGTATTACGCCCGAGCGGTGTCAGCAGGAATTACAGGAGGTGGGAGGAACGGACTTCGGGTTTTCTTTTGGGGATCTGGCGCGTTTTCGAGTCTCGGTATTTCGTCAGAGAGGGAATGTGGCCATGGTTTTACGGCAAATTCCGAATCATATGATGAGTATGGATGAATTGGGGACGCCGGTGATCTGTAAGGAATTAATTCAGCGCCCGCGTGGTCTTTTGTTGGTCACGGGGCCGACAGGTTCCGGAAAAACCACGACTCTTGCCGCGATGATTAAATGGCTGAATGAGAATAAGGATCATCATATTATAACGGTGGAAGACCCGATCGAGTTTTATCATCCGAATATAAAATGTACTATTAATCAGCGTGAGGTTCATGTGGACGTGCCGTCTTTCGCGGAGGCGATTCGTCGTGCGTTACGTCAGGACCCGGACGTGATTCTGGTAGGTGAAATGCGAGACTTGGAAACGATCGAAACGGCGATTACGGCCGCGGAAACGGGGCACGTGGTTTTCGGAACGCTGCACACCAGCAGCGCGGCGGGAACGGTAAACCGAATTATTGACGTGTTTCCGACGAATCAGCAGGAACAGATCCGCACTCAGCTGGCCACGGCCATTTTGGGGATTCTTTGTCAGCAGTTACTGCCTAAAGTAGGTGGAGGGCGAGTCGCGGCGTATGAAATGCTGGTGGTGGATTCCGCGACAGCGAATATTATTCGTGAAAATAAAATTTTCCGTCTGACTTCAGTGATTCAGACCGGGGCGCGAAAAGGTATGGTTCTGCTGGATGATTACATTTTTAAATTATGGCGAAAGGGTCTTGTGACAGAAGAAGACGCTCTGGCGAAATGTAATAGTCCTGAAGATTTATCCAAGAGATTCACCAGCGCAAAACAGGGAATTCTGGATGATGAGGATGATGTTTAATTGGTTTTCGTCTGTCAGTTTTTGTGATGTGTGAGGTGAAGTGGGAAACGTGTCAGATTCATGAGATTCCGTTTTGAGGTTTCGTTTTTTGTTCGACAAGGATATGCGGATCCCACTTTCCGTTTCCTTTTGGCGTGTTTTTGAAGGCCGGTGTTTTCCGTGAAGCAAAAAATGCCGGAGAAGCGGAATTTTATGTGTATCGGAGATAATAAAATCTTCGGTAATGTAAACAGAACATAATAAATACAGAACATAAAAAATAATAAAATAAAAAAGTAAACAGAACATAATAAAGTTAATCATATACGGATGAATTACATATACCGGAACGAGTGGTTCTGGTATGATAACAGATAAATTTATAAATACTGGAGTGAAGTTTTATGGCAGTGCGCCGTTTAGGTCAGATTTTTGTTGATTTGGGGTTTATCACGGAAGATCAGCTGGAAATGCTCCGGGATCAGAAGCAGTTACGGCCGAATGATTTATTGGGGCAAATTGCCATCAGTATGGGGTTAATTACGGACGAGCAGCTTATTCAGGCACTGGGTGAGCAGCTTCATATGAAAACGGTTACGCTGGCGTCCGTGCCGTTATCTGCGGATATTATTTCTTTGATTTCACGGGAAATGGCGCATAATTATAAAATTATTCCCATCACGCTGGATAAAGACTCGAATACGATGACGATCGCCATGAGTCAGCCGCAGAATTTATATATCTGCGACGAATTAAGGAATTTTCTGGGGTATAATATTAATCCGCAGGTGGCCACGGATGCGGAAATCGATAAAGCACTGGATAAATATTATACGGAAGGTTCTGAGAGTGTGGAGTCTCTGATCGCGGCCATGGAGTCGGACGATGAGCTTCTGGATGCGGCGAAAGCGATGGAATCTTCAGGTGATGGTCCGATCGACCTGACGAGTCTGGAGGCCATGGCGGATTCTGCTCCGGTGCGTAAACTGTTAAATATGGTCATTCTCATGGCGATTCGTGACCGGGCCAGTGATATTCATTTTGAACCTTTCGAAAATGAGTTTAAAATTCGAATTAGGGCGGATGGTCAGCTTTATGAGCTGGTACCACCGCCGCGGCACCTGGCTTTCGCGATTACCACACGTATTAAGGTTATGGCGAATCTTGATATCGCGGAGCGGCGTCTCCCGCAGGACGGACGAATCGAGTTAACCGTGGGTGGACATCCAGTCGACCTGCGTGTAAGTGTTTTGCCCACTCTTTTTGGTGAAAGTACGGTGATGCGGGTTCTGGACCGCTCGGTGGTCATGCTGGATCTGGAAAAAATTGGAATGGATCCAGATATTCTTGCAGGTTTTCGTACGGTGATGCATCGGCCGAACGGGATTATTTTAGTCACGGGGCCGACAGGTTCCGGAAAAACCACGACTCTTTATGCCGCACTTTCTGAGCTGAACTCAATTGAGGAAAAACTCATTACCACGGAAGACCCGGTGGAATATGATATAGACGGAATCGTTCAGATACCGATCGATTCAAGTATCGGAAACACTTTTGCACAGTGTTTGCGTTCCATTTTGAGGCAGGATCCCGACCGGATTTTGGTGGGCGAGATTCGAGACTTGGAAACGGCGGAAATTGCGGTGCAGGCATCCTTGACAGGGCACATGGTTTTTAGTACATTACATACGAATGACGCACCCAGCTCGATCAGTCGTTTACGTGATATGGGAATCCCTGCGTTTTTGATTACCGCGACGCTTGAGGCGATTTTAGCACAGCGTCTGGTACGGCGGATATGTAATGAATGTAAGGAGGAAACCACTCCGGCGACTTCTTTATTAGCGGATATGGATCTGACGCCTGAGGATGTGATCGGGAAACGGTTTTATCGTGGTCGTGGCTGCGCGGCATGTAATAATTCTGGCTTAAAAGGCCGGACGGGGCTTTATGAGTTTCTCTTGATGAATGACCGTTTACGTGATCTTATAAATCAGGGATGTTCCACTGAGAAACTGCGAGATGTGGCACTTCAGGGAGGATTAACGCCGTTACGTAACAGTGGAATTAATAAAGTGTTCGCCGGTGAAACCACACTGGAGGAAATTATTCGAGAAACCGTCGCGGATTAATTGTACCGATATGCTCGGATTTTCCTCGCGGCCTTTTCGTTCCGGGGATGGCCTGGCGTCCTTCGGTTTTTTATGCTCGACGCACGATGAAATTCCGTTTTCCTCATCCGTGGACAGGCCGGCAGGCATTTTTGCTTGGCTGTCATTTACCGCCTGAGCTGGAATGCTGGATTTTGTGGCCGTGCGAAATGGAAATTTGAACGTGAAATCAGTTTTAGGTGTTTTTTATACCCGATACACTATAAAATTTCGCTTCCCAGGCATTTTGCTTCGCTAAAATGCCTGCTTTAAGAGCCGCTTAAAACCGGAATTTTAAAGTGGAATCAGTAATATACTAAATGCACGATGAAATTCCGTTTTCCTTGTCCGTGGACAGACCGGCAGGTATTTTTGCTTCGCTGAAAATGCCTGTTTTAAAAGCCGCTCAAAACGGAATTTTATAAGGAAAAGCAGTGATATTTAGATAACAGATAAAAAAATAAAATATAAAAAATATAAAAACAGCTCTTAATTTCATATACCTATAATATTTATTAGTGGAGAATTGATCATGCCGACATACCAATTCGAGGCGATGGACTCGACCGGCAAGGAAATTAAAGACGTGGTGGAGGCGCTGAACGAAGAAGAGGCGCAGGCGACGATTAAGCAGATGGGCTATTTTGTTACAAAAATAGCGATTAAGAAGGATAGGAAAAGCAGAGCACAGGCGGCGGCTGCTAAACGCGGGAAATCGTTTGCGCTGGGAGGTGTGAAGTCGAAGGATTTAACGACATTTACGCGTCAGCTGTCAATTCTTCAGGATGCAGGTCTTCCGATTTTGCGCAGTTTAAAAATTTTGGAGCAGCAGGCGAAACCTGGGCCACTGAAGAATTGTCTGATCGACGTATGTGATGAAATCGAAGCAGGCGCGACTCTGTCGGAGGCCATGGCGAAATCTCCGAAGGCTTTTGACCGTCTTTACGTAAATATGATTAAAGCGGGTGAGGCCGGTGGTGCGCTGGAAGTTATTCTCCAGCGACTGGCGGAATTTCGTGAACGAAGTGAATCTTTAAAACGTAAAATTAAAGGTGCATTAACATATCCAGTGGCGGTGGTTGTTTTTGCGGTACTGATTTTAGCATTTATCATGATGAAAATCGTGCCGTCATTTATTGAGATTTTTAATGATTTTGGAGTGGCGCTGCCGGCGCTGACGGTCGCGCTGATTAATATATCGAACGCTTTTGTAACGTACTGGTATTTACTGCCGGGAATTCCTTTTGGCATTTATCTTTTTGTAAATATCACCAGGAAATTTAAACATGGCCGAATCGGATGGGATCTGTTTATTATTAAGGTTCCTATTTTTGGTCAGCTGGTGGAAAAAAATATTGTTGCGCGGACGATGCGAACGCTGGGAACGCTGGTGGCGTCTGGCGTTCCGATTATTGAGGCATTTACGATTACCCGAGAAACGTCGGGAAACGCCATATTCGAAATGTTATTTGACGGAATTTTGAGCGCAATTAAAGAAGGAGAATCGATCGCCGTTCCCATGAAGCAGCACTGTACGCCGCCGTTCCATCCGGTGGCGGGTTTTTGGTGGTTCTTCTTCGTCGGTGGGCCGATCGGACTGCTGTGGTATATGCTGAAAATGAAGCAGAGCATCCTAAATGATATGGTAATTAATATGGTGGACGTGGGGGAAGAGACCGGTGAATTGGACAAAATGTTATATAAAGTCGCGGATATTTTTGATGAGGAAGTGGCGGTTTTAACAGATAGTTTAATGAGCTTAATGGAACCACTTTTGATTATATGTCTTGGAGGTATGGTCGGTTTTATTGTCATCGCGCTCTTTTTGCCATTAATCAGTCTGATTCAGAACCTGTCCGGTTAATCGTTCGCAGGAGTCATTTTTGTGATGGAATCCGAACAGAGAAAAATAGAAAAATGGTGCGTAATTGGTGGTGAAACGCGTGTTTTTTGTATTTTGAAGGAGTGAAGAGAAGGACGTGTGTCATGGAGGGTGAAGTATCCTTCGTAATGAGCGGAACGGCATGAAAGGAAACAAAAGATGAATCCGGAGGCCGTGAAAAATGCTGAAAACACAGAATTTTGTGTATCGAAAATGAAAACCGTTTAGATTAGTCGAAAGTCAGAACAAAAAAAGATATAAAAACAGTATATTAATCAGGATGTTATGAAGATAACATTTCAGAGGTGCTAAAATGAGGACACGGAGCATGGGAAGAAAAGGATTTACATTAGTTGAGCTGATGACGGTGATTGTGATTATCGCCATTTTGGCTGGTTTAACGGCCGGTGCGGTAAATAACGCGATTAAGCAGGCGCGAATTGCAGCGATACGTGCGGAAATTGGGCAGCTGGAAATGGCACTGTCGGCTTATTATGGTAAATATGGAGAGTATCCACCGGATGGAACAGATGCGACGAAAGTGAAAAATCACATAAATCAGTGCTATAGGAATTTTAATGGAAATGTTCCCACGGTAACACCGGAAACTGCGCTGAAAATTTTTCTCGGTCCGCTAAATGTCAATCCTCGAGATCCATTTAACGTAACGGATAATACGTCGACGACAAAACCGTTTTTTGAATTCGACAGAAATCGCCTGGATAACAATAATCGTTATTCTCCCAGCGGAAGTACGCAGCCATATGTATACTTTAGAGCGGAATTTGTTAAGGGAAAAGGGAATTATGATGGTAAACAGGGAACGGTTACGGATGGGAATAATAATCGTGCGAAACCATATGCAGACGCGAATAGTAAATGGTATCAGGAAAGTACGTTTCAGATCGTAACCGCAGGACTGGATAACGATTATGGTTCAGGAAATGCTGTGGTGAATGATAATTTAGGAGCAGCTCACCTGGATAATATCGTGAATTTTGCGAAAGGGCGTCTGAAGGATTTATTAGATTAAGTTTTTGTGTTTCGTCTGATTTTTGTTCCCGATGTGCTGTAAAATTCCATTTTTTCGGCGTTTTGTTTTGCTGAGAATACCGGTTTTTAGAACCGTAGAAGGAAATTTAAAGTAGGCTCCATATTATTTCACTGAAAATGCCGAGGATGCGGAATTTTATAAGAGACTGAGCATAAAAAATTTCGGAGAAACGGAAATTCAGCGCGCGGCGAAGAAAACTCTTGTTTTTGGCTTTTTTATGTTAAATACGAGAGATCCAGAGTCATAAAAGGAAGAATATTTAGTGTAAAACCGTGGATGTTTTACGAGAGAAGAGATAATTTTCATGAAAAGATCATCAGTGAGGGATAAATGTCCATGAAAACTGATCGCAGTGCGTTTACTTTAGTAGAAATGCTGGTGGTGATTATTATCATCGGAATTTTAGCCAGTATTACCCTTGGGGGGATACAGTATGCGCAGCATTCGGCCCGGGAAACGCGTACGAAAGCGACGATTACGAAGATAAATCGTTTTGTAATGGAGAAATACGCGTCTTATCAGGATCGGCGGGCACCGGTGGATACGTACGGGAAGAGTCCGAAAGAGGCGGCGGCGATTCGTCTGGCAGCGATTCGTGAGCTGCAAATTATTGAAATGCCGGATCACTGGTCGGATATTAAGGACACGCCGGGTAAATTTAAGTATATCGCTTCCGGAAATAATGCGTCTTGGTCACGTTTTAATTTGGTGGGAGCAGGGCGAGAGAATACGGATAATGTTCCCGCGGAATTATTATATTTAATGGTGATGGGGCTTCCTGGTGCTCCGGAATCATTTATGGGTGGAGAAGTGGGAGACACGGATAATAATGGGCTGAAAGAATTTGTGGATGGATGGGGGCGTCCGATTATGTTTATTCGCTGGCCAGCGGGTTTTCTGCCTCCGGATATGATTACCTCACTTCAGACAGGAAATCCGACGACAGACCATGATCCTTTTGACATTATGGGAGTGGATGAAAATGCTTTTGCGATTTACCCACTTATTTATTCTGCCGGAGGAGACGGTCAGTTCGGAATCCTTCCGTCTCAGACACCGACACAGTCGGGAATCGCGGGAGTGCAGATGTTTTTGCCGTATAAATCGAATTCCGGTGCGTCGGGAACGGGGAATGAAGGCGGAACGGGAAATACTGCGGGAGATTCCCCGTATTTTTATGATAATATTAATAATCACGCGCTGGATTAAAGAGGAGATGGCATGAAAAAACAGTATTTTTTATATTCCTCGTCTTTCAGAAGTCTCACGTTTTGTCGGCGTGCGGGTATGACGGTGATGGAATTATTGGTCGTGGTGGGGATTATGTCCATTCTGCTGATGATTTCGGTGCCGATGATGCGTCCTGTGGCGGAAGATCGTGCTGCGCGTGAGGGGGTTCGGGGGCTGCAGGCGGCTCTGGAAACTGCACGGATGAGAGCGGCAAAACTTGGGCGTCCATGTGGCTTGGCACTCATTCCTTATGTGACCGACAGTCAGAGTTTTCCCACCGTCTGTGTGAAGTGTGAGCAGGTGACCTGTCCGCCGAATTATAGTGGGGATACGACTGATGCTCGCTGTTCAGTGAGCGGGAAAAAAATATCGGGAATCGATTCTAAAATGCTGGCGCCGGGAAACTGGATACGTATTAATAATACGGGGCCATGGCTGGAAATAGACAGCAGTCAGAGTGTGATATTTCCTGAAATGTCACATACCGCCGGGGGAGACTCAGAAGAGTTTATCCCATTTTGGGAAGAGAATAAAGTGACGAATGGTAAGTATCCGTATAATGTCGAAAATCCGGGAAAGTATCCGTATACGATTCGCCGTTATCCAATAAATAATAAAGATTTAGCGTTTCAAAAGGCGTTAGGGACGGATGCCCCCCTGGTGTTTCCGCGAGGAATCGTGGTGGATTTAAGGTTTTCTGGTGTTTCGTTATCCACGCCGCAAAATAATCAGGCTTCTGATGACCGAGCCAAAAAAATTCTGACTCGGCAGTGGACGGATCTGAAGTACAGTAACGGTTATCCTCCGATCATGATTATGTTTTACCCCAGTGGTGGAGTGGAAATTTATTATGGAGGAAAAGCGATAATGATTCCGGCGTTTATCGGTTCCGGGTCTGGGCATACGGTGGACGGTGGTGGAGACCATTCACCGAAAATTTATCTTTTGGTGGGGCAGTGGAACAGGGCGTTACCGGATTATCCCGCACCGGATGGATTAAATAACATTCAGGATCCGAATTCATTTTGGGTGGTGATAAATCCGCGTACGGGTCTGGTTACGTCGGCCATGAATAATCCGTCGGATGATGTGCTTACTGCGCGGGAATTTGCGAAGATTCAGAAGGAAGGAATGGGAGGGCAGTAATGAGACGGCAAAAAGATGTGCGTTTCGCATTTCCGTGTATTTCTGTCAGAAGGAATGTGCGTCGTGGTTTTACCTTACTGGAAGTACTGATTTCGTGCATGGTAATCGTCATCGGTCTTTTAGGAATCGCGGCGTTAATTCCTGCTGGTAAAATTCAGTTTGCGCAGGCCATGCAAAAAGACATGGCGGCAAATTATGGGCGCGCCGGCTTAAGGACGATCATGACCAGCGGGTATCTTAAAACGGAGCGGAACGGAATCCAGTATATTAACTGGACTGCAGGAGGGGGTGAGGGAAATAGGATTTATGAGGGTAAGGATAACGGTTTCGACTATTATTGTTCAGATGATTTGGTTAGTGGAGAAGTCGCTCACGCGGAATACCCGGAGTATTATACGGATGTAACGTATTCTAATTCTAATTTTCAGTGGGTGGCGACAGTATGTTCTTTAGGGAATGGTTTTTATGAAGTTTCCGCGGCGGTATGCTGTCGGCGTCCCACTCAGGGTTTTACCACCACCGGAACGTTTACAGGAGGATATGGTGGCGGAGATATTACACTGACGGTTCCGAATACGGAGGATGGAAGAGTGGTTTCTTCTGGGGAATGGGTATTTGTCAGCAGCGGAACTTATGGGTGCTGGTATAAGGTGGTGATGACGGGTTTTGATCAGGGAAGCGGTGTCATTTCAGTAAGTGGTCCGGACTGGCGTGGTCCGCAGGGTGTGACGGTGGCTTCACCCGGGAATGTAGTCGGTGTTTACACAGAGGTTATGTCGGGTAACACACGATAAATAATTTGATGAAAAATGCTGATTCCACTTAAAATTTTTGTTTTTTGTAGTTACGGAACATGTTTTTTTACTGAAACATGTCTGGTTCCACTTTAAATTTCCGTTTTGTATGGTACTAAACGCCTGTATGATGGTGAAGTAAAATGCTGATGTCTGTCGGCGGAAAGAGAAAATGGAAATTTATACCTCATACTATTTTGGATTTCCGCTTTTAAAACTGCCGCCGGCGCGAAGCACCACGGTTCCCGTGTTCTCATGAAAACGGAAATTTAAACGAGAACCGGATAGTACATTCAGGTATAAAAATGCCAGAGAAAAGAAATTTTATGGTGTATCGGGAATAAAACCGGCAGCACGTTTAAAAAAAGATAAAACAGGGGTTTCTCATGATACAGTTAGCACAAAAATCCTCTTCACGCCGCGGCGTTATTCTGTTAATCGTCATGGCTTTATTGGCCACTTTCGCGATCGTGGCGGTCACATTCTTTTTATCCACAGCGCAGGTGAATGTCCAGTCATCGCATCATGCGGAGCAGGGGCGTTATAATGAAAATGGACATGCTCTGGTGCATGAAGCGGTGATGGCAGTCGTTCGCGGTACTTCGGATACGGCGATTCAGGGGGAATTCGACTCTCTTCTGGGGGACATGTATGGTGAAGAGGGAGAGTATCAGACGGTTACTTTAACGGTCGCGCAAAATTCACCTTATCTGACGTGTACCGGTGCGAATAATAATTGGCTGGGGCGGACTATTTCTGTCGTGCCGAATGCGGATGGAACGCCGTGTGCGCTGGATGGTCTGAGTGGTTTTATTGTGAAGGTGGAGGGAAATACAGCCAGTATTCTTCCTTATGCACTTCTTCATACACTGGCGCCGATAAGTGTTCAGGGGAGGGTGGTGCTGAATCCTTTACCATTTCAGACGGATGCTCGTGATTATGATGCGGCGGATGATAATAATCGATTTTTAGCGGCGCGTGATCCGGAAACGGGAATCGTGATGATTCCGTCATATACTCAGCGAAATGCGGGAGTGCCGGTGATTCCTTCTGCGGGGAATGGCCTGGTGAATAAAATTTCGGTGGATACGGATAATGATGGTTTTTTGGATTCCGGGTGGATCGATCTGGGGCTTCCGGTACGTCCAGGTCCGGATGGGCGGATGGTGAAACCGCTGGTGGCGGTGCTGGTGGAAGATTTAGATGGTCGGCTGAATCCGAATGCTCATGGTCAGGAATTTGCGGAAAAAATTAAATACTGGGATAATAATACAGGACTGATGCCCAGTGAAGATTCGACATTTGCCCCGGGGCGGCAGTGGGCCCAAGGAACGGGAAACACGGCCACGGACGGAATGACGTCTGAGAGTTTTAATGAAACCGGTCACTGGGGGCAGGGACGTGGTCCGGCGGAAGTGGCGATTTCTGCTTTAATGCTCAGTGGAAATAATCTCAGCACTCTGAATATGAGGAAATATTTTATTCAGTTATGTAAGGGAAAATTTTCTCATGGTTATAAATCGATAGACGAGAATACCACTGTGAAGTCAGACCGATACGCCAGTTACCAGACAAAAGGTGCCTGGTATCAGCGGTATTCATATGGAACCAGAACGTCGATAGGCTTTACGCAGGCGACACCTCTTGATTATCGCGGTACCATGGCGGTGGGTGTGGATATGACAGGTGCTCCGCTTTACAGCTTTTTAAATACGGACTTTTTCACAAAACAAGTGATTAATATGTCGGCGAATATTGTTGGTATGAATGAAACGACCAAGAATAGGGTTTTAGGCAGTCCGTATGATGTGGATCTGGGAATATATACGGTGCGTGGAGAAGCCCAGAAGGCTCCGAATGAAACCAGTTCGGTGATCGGCCAAGCATGGCTAAATTTGGATGCGCCATATTCACCCGCAGAGCTGGAAGCGGTTTTACGGCGATATGATGACGATTCGATGTATTTACCTCGGCGGTTATTTGATCTGGTTACGGCAGAAAATGATGATGATTATCGAATAAATCGTCATCTTGTAACCACGGACAGTTGGAGTCTGCCTGTGATTCGGAATGAAAATATGGCAGGGGAGAATTTCTCTCCGGAAACACGTTCGGGGATGCCGATGGATCTGCTTCGTCTGGCTTTTGTATTTAGTCAGGTGCGTGATAATTTTGCGAATAATAATTTTGCTCGTCGGCAGCAGGTGGCGGGTTATATATATCAAATTTTGGAACAGCTGAATGTCGATATGGGGGGAGAAAACGACCGAAGCAGAAATAATGCTCAGTGGGCGGTAAATGTGGTGGATTTCTTTGACGGGGATGATGTAATGACACCGTTTGAATATACCCCCGGACGTTATGTTTACGGAGTGGAATATCCGGAACTTCTGCTGACGGAAACGGTGGCACTTCACAGCAGGAATACGGAAAATGATCCACCGGCGGGAGGAGAGTCGGCGGAAAAAGCGGGTGGTGAAAATGGCACGCGAGAGAGTGAAGAAGATAAGACGGTATATGAAATTTATGATAAAGATGAATTAGAGGCCATTCCTGAAAAGATTCGTGATGAAGTTTCTGCGAAAATTGAAGCGATGCCCGAGGAATCTCGGCCAGATGGTGTGGTGGATCTGGACCAGCGGGTGCGTCCGCAGGGATCTTTATTTATTGAGCTTTTTAATCCGCGCACGAATTCCACGACAGATACGAATTATCGGCAGGAGCCGCCTGGAGGTACGGAAACTTGGTCGAATGGAGGTGTGAATCTGGCGAAAAAGTCGGGAAATGATTCGGTGTGGCGAATTGTCATTATGCGTAAAGATAAGTTATCCGACACATTTACGACCGGTGATTGGAATGAAGATCCAGACGAGAATTTAGGAACTGCCGGCGCGACTTTAAATGGACGTGTAGAGCGTGTGATTAATCTGGCTCCAGGAACGCAGACGACACCTGGGATTCAGGGGGATGTGGATTTTGTATATTCTTCTCACGCGGTGGCCACTTCCTTGGCACCGGGCCGGCATGCGGTAATCGGTCCATCTGATAAAACGGTTTTAAGTTTTAATGATGCGAAAGCTGCGGGAGATGATGCGACGATAACGGTTACGCGGTCATTACGAGTAGAGACTACAGGTGTTTTTTATAATGATGCGCTGGTGAACACAGGAGTGGTAGGAATTCCTGTGGCTGCGGCAAATAATGGCGCTCGGCTGAGTTTAACGGAGGAAGGAGAGTATCCAGGGGATCCAGGGCAGGGAGATTATTCATATGATCCGGATACTTTAGAGATGCGTAAAGGAGGGAACGCAGTCACTTTCGATAAACCTTTTGATGCCGCGCGGGATAATGAGGACTGGCGTTTTCTGGCTCAAAACAGAGGGCGTTCCAGTTATCGGATTATTCATTTACAGCGGCTGGCGAATCCTGCGTCCACGACAGGACATAATGCACAGACGAATCCATATATTACGGTGGATTCCATGGCGGTGGATCTGTATACTTATAATGCGCGTTCCACGGATGAGGAACTGGATGACGGTACAGAAATAGAAGGTTCTGGAGCGGTTTTACCGCGAATCGTAACGCGAAAACGCGGGCAGAGTTTATATACGGCGAACGAAACGACAGATCAGTATAAAAATATTTCCATGCTTTGGCGCCAGGAAGGGCACGATACGGCACCTGAATCACGGTGTAATTTTGCTTCTTCGAATCAGGGTGCCACAGGTGCTTTTACGGGTGATTTTTCTCATGCTTTCGGTTCTCTCGGACGTTCAATTACCGGTGCGAATAGTGAAGGGAAGGCGAAACTGCCTTTCGAGACGTTTCCCATGACCCGTGGTTCTTTTTCGGGGCCGGATGGTATGCCTGCGCAGCCGATTCCCTGGTTAACGTGGTTAAATCGTCCGCCAGTCAGTCCAGCGGAACTGATGCTGGTGACGAATCGTTCGGCATCTCAATTATTGCGGAATTTTGACGTGGATTCGGACGCCATGGACACGACGAACTCTGAATACGTGCTAAATTATTTACCAAATTTCCGTCAGGGAAACCGTCACCGCGTTTTGGATTATTTCCGGGTTCCTTCATTACAGATGGTAACGCCGTCTTTAATAAATTCTTCGACGAATCCGGATGATACTTTACCATTCGCATTTTATAGTATGTATCGTGAGCCGGGCAGGATTAATCTGAATACGATTTATAGTGAAAAAGTATTTCGGGGATTAATGGCGCGGCCTAATTTAAAGGAAAAAGTGTATGATCCGGTAACGAAGGGGGACTTATGGGTGAGTTTTTTGGAAAGTCGCGGTGGGACGGAGGATGAGCCGTGGAAGGTACCGCAGCCGTTTAAGTCGGCTTATGCGGCACGTGATGAGTCGATTTATCGAAAACATCCAGATTCTGAACGGTATGGACTGTTCGAGAATATGTCGGAAGAGTTATGGAACAGTACGAAAAATCAGGCATATTTTCGTTATCAGAATTACATGCGACTTTCGAATATGGCGACTGTTCGTTCGAATGTTTACGCAGTTTGGGTGACGGTGGGGCTTTTTGAAACGCAAAAAAATGGGAATAACTGGGTGTTTAACTTAAATAATCTGTATGAATATGGCGCGGAATCTGGAAACCAGAAACGTTACCGTGGATTTTATATAATAGATCGGTCGATTCCTGTGGGATATATTCGGGGAAAGGATTTAAATGTGGATAAGGCGATTTTACTGCGGCGTTTCCTGTGATTTTGTGTGTCAGACCTAAATAATTATTTATATTCCCTGATGTACTATAAATTTCTGTTTCCTCGGTCTCTGTGACGGGCAGGCATTTTTGCTTCGCTGAAAATGCTTGCTTTCAGAGCTGCAAAAAACGGAAATTTAAAGTGAAACCAGAGTGTAATTTTACGGCATTTCGTGTTTTCTGAAATGCCGTTTTGCATAAGTGCATGAAGAGAATTTATTATCGATATACGATAAATTTCTGTTTCTCTGTCTGTCAGCATGTCGACCAGCATTTTTGCTGGGTGAAAATGCCACTTTCAGATTCACACGAAACGGAAATTTAAAACAGAACCAGTAAAATCGAATCAGTATAAAAAATGGTGGAATTTAATATATCATCGGCCACAAAGAAAAAAGGTTTTTCATGGGCATGGGTACTTCCTTTACTTTCGGCATTTTTTTATACCGTTTCGAATTCCTGTATGCGTCAGCTGGCAGATATGAATACAGATATTCATTTAGCGGTGGCGTTACGTGAAAGTGTGGCTTTTTATTTTGCTGTACCTCTGTTTTTATGGATGTTTTGTTCTGGGAAAATACAAAAAGTCGCGTGGAGAACGGTCATTATTTTCTTGTTTATCTCGGTGTGTGTGCAGTGTGTGGGAAATGTGTCGCTGCAGTATGCGTTTCGTATACTTGGTCTGGCCGTGAGTGTGGCGGGAAACTGGGTGGGACTTCTGCTGTGTATGCCTGTGCTGGCGTATGGTATGCTGGGTGAGAAACTTTCTCGGCGGCTGATTCTTTCTTTGGTGGTTATTTTTGTTGCCATGATTTTCTTGACCGTGGGAACAAAACAGAGAGAATCATACGGTGGGAAATACTCTTCACAGAAAACATTTTCTTCAGAGCGGGAATCATGTGGGAAGGTGGTAAGTGAAACAGAAGATTTTAAAAAACAGGAAAGAGAAACGGGTGAAATTTCTGAAAGTCTGGCTGTCCGGGTATTTTTATTAGTTTTTATTGTGGGAGGGATAAATGCGGCATCCTATACGTATATCCGATTTATGGAAAAAAGTGGAGTGTCACCACTTTTGCCAGTTATATTACTGCCCGGTACGGGTTACGTGGTGCTTTCACTGTATGATTTCTTTCAAAATGGATTTACCACATATGCTGCGTTTAGTGGAATGGAGTATTTTTGGATTTACAGTTCTGGTTTCGCGAATTTATTGGCCTTTATCTTTCTTACACTCGGACTGAAGTACTTAAGTGCAGTAAAAGTGAGTATACTGAATATATCTCAGCTTCTTCTGGCGCCGATCGCTGGATATTTGATTTTTTGTGAACGAATAAACGGGAGTATCCTTGTCGGAATGGTGTTAATGATTCTAGGAATTTTAGCAGCGAATGTACAGAAACAGGATGAGGTATACGATGTACGGTAAATTTTGTTTCTCGGGCATTTTTCTCTTCTGAAAAAGTTTTGTTTTCAAAACTGGAGAAAAGGAAAAAAATATCTGGTTTCATTTTAAATTTCCGTTTTGTGTGACTCTGAACGCAGGCATTTTCAGCGAAGCAAAAATGCCGGTGAAGCGGAATTTTATAGTGTATCGAGTATAAAATTATATTCTGAAAATGAGAAGTAAAGAAGTAATGCGCTGCGGTATATATGGTCTCCGTCTTTAAGTGAATTTACAGATAATTTTATGGAATTATTTGTCAGTTTCGAATGGAAAAGATTTAATAAAACGTGATAGAGAAAAAGGATAAGAAAATATTAGAAAAGTACACGATAATACCTCCCCCCATTCTAAAAAAGGCTTATTAGCATATAATATATTATGTGTATATATGTGGTGCTCCACGTTTTTTAGTTAAATTAACGATTATCCATTTTAAAGAAAATTGGAGTTTATTGTGCATTTAGATCATCTTCCTGGTTCGTTTTTTGGTCCTCCGACGCTTGTGGATTTAGTGCGTCATCGTGCGACACACCAGCCACACGATTTGGCTTTTGGGTATCTTTATGATGGAGATTCAGATTATACACCTCTGAGTAATTCTGAATTGGATCGTCGGGCACGGGCCATCGCGGCATGTCTGGAATCACATGATCTTGTGGGAGAGCGAGCACTGCTTTTATATCCCCCAGGTTTTGATTTTATCACGGCTTTTTTTGGGTGCTTATATGCGGGAGTAACGGCGGTGCCGGTATATCCGCCGCGGAAAAATCGTTCAGTTTTTCGGATACAGGCGATCGCGGATGATTGTGGAGCAAAAGTTGCGCTGACGAATACTGAAGTTATGGGGAGAATCGAAGGTCCGCTGGAAGAAGTTCCCTCGCTGAAGGCGGTAAAATGGCTGGATACGAATAAAATTCCAGAAGGAAATGAGCTGGAATGGATTATGCCGGATATTCATGGAGAGACGCTGGCATTTTTGCAGTATACATCAGGTTCCACGGGAACGCCGAAAGGCGTGATGCTGAATCATGCGAATTTATTGCATAATTCGGCGCAAATATCATTCGCATTCGAGAATACGCGTAGTGGTCTGGGTGTGTACTGGCTTCCGAATTATCATGATATGGGATTAATTGGAGGGATTTTGCAGCCGCTGTATGTGGGGCGTCCGAATATTTTGATGTCACCCATGTCATTTTTGCAGAGACCGTTTAAGTGGTTATCGGCGATAAGTCGTTACGGCGCGACGGTAAGTGGAGGGCCGAATTTTGCGTATGAGCTGTGTCTGAAGAAGATAAAGCCGGAGCAGGTGGCGCAGCTGGATTTAAGTACGTGGAAGGTGGCGTTTAATGGTGCGGAGCCGATTCGTCCGGAAACGCTGGATGCTTTTGTGGAGAAATTTGGCCCGGTGGGATTTCGTCGAGAGGCGTTTTATCCGTGTTATGGGCTGGCGGAAGCGACATTACTTGTGACGGGAGGTTTTGCCCTGTTAAAACCGACGCAAAAGTGGTTTGACGCGGAAATGCTGCGAAAAGGCTGGGCGGTGGAGGTCTCTCCGGGGGCGGAAGGAGGCCAGGAGATGGTGGGGAATGGAACCACCATGCTGGACCAAGTGTTGGCGATCGTGAATCCAGAGACAGAAAATATTTGTATGGAAGGAGAAGTGGGGGAGATTTGGACGAAAGGTCCGAGTATGGCAGAGGGTTATTGGGGGCGTCCAGAGTTTTCGGAGCAGATGTTTCATGCCAAGATAAAAGATTTGGGTGCAGGTCCATTTTTCCGCACGGGAGATTTAGGATTCGTGTGGCAGGGTGAATTATATGTTTCAGGGCGTCTGAAGGATATGATTATTTGGCATGGGGTGAATGTATATCCACAGGATGTGGAGCTTACGGTGCAGAAGAGTCATTCTAAAGTAAGAACGGATGCTGGGGCACTGTTCGCGGTGGAAAAAGAGGGTAAGGAAATTTTAGTGCTGGTGCAGGAGCTGGAACGTGGCCGGGACATGAATTATGCGGAAATTGTGGAGGCGATTCGGCGAGAAGTTTCCTCTCAGCATGAGCTTCCTCTGGATTATATAGTGATTATTAAGCATGGTTCCATTCCGAAAACGTCGAGTGGTAAAATTCAGAGACATGCATGCCGGGAGGACTTTTTAAATGGTTCACTGATGGTGATCTGTTACTGGGATTCTAAGAAGAATCAGCTGGTGATGAAGGAACCGCAGGGAGAAGAGTTAGGGACGGAAATTGTCGGTGTGTCTGGCAGTGAAGGTCTTATTTTGCAGGAAAAAGAAGGCCGGACGGTGGCGCAGGAGCATATGTCGGCGGAAGTACTGTCTCAGATTCCGGATTTAGAAGGAAGGAAACGTGCGGTGCTTTATCCGGATTATCTGGAGGTGGAGGATCGTGGTTTAAATATAAAATCGGTATCCACAGAAGGAAAAGGTCTTGGCGTGCCCAGGGGTCAGGAAGTAATGATCGGCGCGATAACGGTGGATCATAAAGTTTTTTCAGGTGTAACGGAAGAGGAAACGGAAGAAGACTTGGACGTGTCGCTGGATAATCTTGGCGCGGGAGATGATTTTGCGTCGGAGAATCCGCGACAGATGTTATTAGAAGTGAACCGTGAAGGCCTTCCTGAAGACCTGGCGACAGTAGAAAATATTTCGAAACTGTCGGCGGCTGTTCTGTATCATGTGAAAAAGGTGGCGCGTGAGCGCGCGGTGGGGATTACGCTGCGGACGCCGATTACGGAGCTGGGAATGGATTCTCTGGAACGGATGGATATTTTGGCGGCGATCGAAGAAAATTTTGGTGGCCGTTTTCCTGAAGCTGTGCTTCAAGATTTAATTACCGGGAAGGATGTCGTGGAGGGCGTCTGTAAATATATGGGCGGTTCTGCGAAACTTCGGAAACTATTATCTCATGCAGGTTCTGTATCTGTGGAGAAAGAAGTGTCTGAGGAAGATATTTTGGCGGCTGCGAAAGCAAAAGAAGAGAAGGTACCAGAGGAATATTATGTTTTCGAGAAGTCGCATGAATACCGGCAGCTGATGCAGACCATGGAGGCGCAAATGTCCACGGGTCTGCGAAATCCATATTTTCTGATGCATGAGGGGCAGGCCAAGGATACCACGATGATTGGTGGAAAAGAGTATATTCATTTTGCCAGTTATAATTATTTGGGGTTCAGTAGTGATTCGGAAGTGATCGCCGAGACACAAAAAGCGGTGGCGAAATATGGAACCAGCGCATCAGCCAGTCGTCTGGTGTCTGGGGAGAAAGATATTCACCGGGATTTTGAGCGTGAAATGGCGGCATTTATGGGCACGGAAGATGCTTTGGTATTTTCTGCGGGGCATCATGTGAATGAAAGTGTGATCGGACATTTTGTTGGCCCGGGCGATCTGATCCTTCATGATGCTCTGGCGCATAATAGTATATTTATGGGAGCGAAACTTTCTGGCGCTGCGCGTCGGCCTTTTGAGCATAATAATTGGAAGATGGCGGAAGAATTACTGAAAAGGTATCGTGGGGAATATCGTCGTGTACTGATCGTGCTGGAAGGTGTTTATAGTATGGACGGGGATATCGCGCCCGTGCCGAATTTTGTGGAACTAAAGAAACGTCATAAGGCGTATCTTTATGTGGATGAGGCGCATTCACTGGGGACTCTAGGAAAACGCGGCGCGGGTGTATGCGATTATTTCGGTCTGGATCCGAATGATGGTGATTTTTGGATGGGTACCATCAGTAAGTCGTTCGGTTCATGTGGTGGTTTTATGGCTGGAAAATCCAGTTTAATTCAGTATTTAAAGTATACCACACCGGGTTTTGTTTTTAGTGCGGCGATTTCACCCGCGGCCACAGCAGCAGCTCTTGCGTCTCTGCGAAAATTACGTAGGGAGCCGGAACGTGTGGAGCGTTTAAGAAAAAATTCAGCACTCTTTTTGAAACTGGCAAAAGAAGCTGGTCTGAATACGGGCCTGAGTGATGGGACGCCTGTGATTCCTGTTATTTTAGGAAATTCACAGATGAGTTTAGTTCTTTCTCAGGGACTTTTTGACCGGGGAATAAACGTTCAGCCTATTTTGTATCCAGCGGTGGAAGAGAAAGCTGCTCGTCTGAGATTTTTTATGACGGCGGTGCATACGGAAGATCAGATCCGTTATACGGTGGATGCGCTGGTGGATGAAATGAAAAAGTATAAGAAGTAAAAATTTATAGTTCAGTCAGAATAAGAGTTTTGGGGACATGCTGGTTTTTCGATAAATTTCGTTTTTGTGCGTGGCTCTGAAAGTATTTTCAGCGAAGCAAAAACGCTGGCCTGTCTGTCGGCGGACACAGGAAGTGAAAATTTATTGTGTCTCCGATATAAAATTATTTCTGGTAAATTTAGGAATCTTTAACTGGCGGGAAAAAAGATGAAAAAAAATATCGTATTATGTTATCCTGTTCAGCAGCGACACGTGGAGCGAATCGCGGCGGTGGCAGGGGATGATTATCAGATTATAGATGCAGGGCAGGAACATATCGCGGAAGAAATTTTTAACGCGGATATTTTTTGTGGACATGCGAAAGTTCCGGTGGACTGGGATGAGGTGGTGGCGCGGGGGCGTCTTCAGTGGATTCAGTCGTCGGCGGCTGGAATGGATCACTGTCTGGTGCCTTCTGTGGTGCAGTCTCCTATTCATATTACCAGTGCATCAGGTGTTTTGGCGAATCAGGTGGCGGAGCATGGAATGGCTCTGGCGCTGGCATTTTTGAGGAGTCTTCCCACTTTTTTTCGTGCGCAGCAAAAAGAGGAATTTATTCGCCGGCCGACGATGGATTTACATGGTGCGACAGTAGGAATCGTAGGTCTGGGGGGAGTCGGAAGGCGTCTGGCGGAAGTACTGAGTATTTTTGGTGTCACTATTTTAGCGGTGGATATGTTTCCGGTGGCGAAACCAGCGTATGTTTCTGAACTCTGGGGACCGGCAAATACGGATTCTCTGTTCGCGATGTGCGATGTAATTTTTTTATGTGTTCCTCTGAATCATGATACACGGCATCTGGTAAACGCACGCCGATTATCGCTGATGAAACCGACCGCTCTTTTAGTAAATATCTCGCGTGGCGCGGTGGTGGATACGGATGCGCTGGTCACGGCTCTGGAGCAAAAACAGCTGTGTGGTGCGGTGATGGATGTGACCGATCCGGAACCTCTGACGGAAGGTCATCCTCTGTGGTCTCGCGAAGATGTTATCATTACCCCACATGTGGGCGGACAGTGTTATTCAAGAATTGATGATATGACTCGGATGTTTTGTGAGAATCTTCGCAGGTGGGAAAGTGGAGAACCTTTAATTAATTATTTAAGCGTAAAGTCTTTAGGATTTCCGATTCGTGACGGAGGTTATCCGTTATGGGTGGATGTGGACCGAATGATTTCGTGAAAATTTTCCTGTACTGTAAGTTTCAGGAATGTGTGGTGCCGGATATGAGGTATGGAAAAGAGAGAGTAAACCGAGCGATTTTATACACGATGAACTATAAATCTCCTGCTTCCTGTCCGAGCACATATTATCAGTATTTTTTCGCTGAAATGTCTGCTTCCAGAACCGCGCAAAACTTAAATTTAAAGTGAAATCAGGATTATATACCTGATGCACGATGTATTTTTATTTTCTCTGTCTGCTGACGTCTGGTTCACATTTTGTGATGTGGATATGGAATGCTGTGTTTCGTGGACGTATAAAACTAAAATTTAAAATGAATTGGTGTCTGTCCTGGAACTGATTCAAGAAATGAATATAAAAATATGACTTCTCACAATAATAATAAGAAACGGGATTTACCAGAAGATTCTTCATGGCGTAAACAGGATTTTGAACGTCCTTCAGAGGAATATTTGGATGTGAATTCCCAAGAGACGGTGTTTTCTTCGCGTGAAGCGTTTCCTTCTGAAGACAGTTCTTTATTAAACCTGCCCATGTCCGTTCCTTTTGCCCGTCCGTCCCTTTATCCGAGCGAAGAAACTCCGTTATGTGTGGAGACGGTGCTTCGTGGAGAAATTTTTGAAGGGGTTCCCGTTTCAGAATTAACGAAAAAATATTCTGATTTGACGGCCTCTAAAGATTTAAATTTTAGTGAGCATATCCAGTTAGAACGCCTTCTGGGAGAGGGAGGACAGGGAATGGTGTTTTTCAGCAGGCGCCAGGGAATGGATGGATTTAATGTCCCTGTGGCCTTCAAGTTTTTTTCTCCGTCCCCGTTTTCATCGGAGGAAAAATATATCTTATCCATGGAAAATCATGCAAAAGTTGCGACGATCGTGAATCAGATTCAGCAGGAAAATCTTCTGAATGTTTATAATTGGCGTCAGCTGGACGGAATTCGAGTCATGGAAATGGAGTGGGTGGACGGTTTCGATTTACAGCAGCTGATGACGTACCATATGTATGACTGGCTCCAGAGTAATCTTGGCTCTAAAGATTTTGATATATTAAAAAATGTTGTGGTGACGGAAGGAAAAACACGGCCACGATTAAAATCGGGAATCGTTATTAAAATTATCCGTGACTGCCTGATGGCTTTAACGTCATTACACGACAATAAAATTGTGCACAGTGATATTAAATGCTCGAATATTATGCTTAAGCGTACGGGGAATGCGAAAATAATTGATTTTGGAGGAGCGTATATAACGAATGAAAAATTTTTACCTGAGGCGTATACCCCGGCATATGCTGCTCCAGAGTTAATTGATCCTCACGGAAATGGCTGGGGAACCGCTCAGTCAGATTTAGCCAGTCTCGGTTACGTGATGATAGAATTACTGGCAGGCTGCTCCCTTTTTGCCGATGTACCTCAGGATGGGCAGTACATCAATAATTTGTTAATGGCGAAACGTAATTTAATACATCGGCTGCCAGGAATTTTACCGCATGATGTGTTACAGGATAAATTATTGGTCGATTTCTGTAAAAAATTAATAGAACCTGATATGTCGAAACGTTTTGAAACGGCACGGGATGCCATTCTTTCCATGGGAGGGCTGGCGGAGGTGCAGCGACAGCTGATTCGTGGTGGAATGGTCAGTGAATTCGATTTTGATATATGTGGCTGGATCCGTTCTCTTGAAAATTGGGTGCCTCCCAGAAAAAAATTTAGAAAACCGAAATTATAATATATGGGTATGTAGTTTATATGCGCTGTGCTTCTGCTTTAAATTTCCATCTTCTGCGGTTCTGAAAGCAGGTATTTTCAGCGAAGTACTGCTCTGTTCTGTGTCTTTCGGCGGACAGGAAAGTGGAAAATTATTGTGGTTCAGACATAATATAAATGTTTCCACTTTCAATTTCCGTTTTGTGCGGTTCCTAAACAGGTATTTTTAGCGTAAATGCCGGAGAAGCGGAAATTTATAGTGAATCTGGAGTGCTGTTTTGAATCGAAACACCCTATAAATTTTCTGCTTTTTATATTTAAAAAAGGGTGTCCATTTTTGTAACTGTGGACAAAATGAAATTTTAGGAGAAAATAGGTACGTTAAAAATTTTTTTATGTTGTGAAAAAATTAGTGAGTGTGCTATAATTTTGTTATGTAAAATAATAATCATATCTTAGTGCTTTCATGCTGTGTAAAATCTGAATTTTAACGTGGAATGGAGATATTTTTCCAAAATTCAAGATGAGATACACTTTTTTCGGATTTTCCGGCGGCGTTAATAGCTTTTTTACGTTTCTTTAAATCAGAGATCGAAAAAAGTATGAATTTTTTAATATTTTTTTGATAATATTCATTATTTTTAAATAAATAATTAGGGGTGGGGGCTTATCCTGTACTTTATTTTTGTTAAACTATAAATAGTTGTGCAGTATGTGCAATAAATACACATAAAGTACGTTTAAACTTTAATGTATCAGGTAAGTGCTGATATGATTTTGTTTTCCTGCTTTTTTGTCAGATAATTTGCAGACCACAGAAAATGGAAATTTAGAAGAGAACCGAGAATAAAGAAATTTTTTTGGCTTTTTGTGATATAATTAGTACAGAATAAAAACTTTTTGTTACATGTGTTCGTAAATAACATATGATTTCATTTAGATTTTCCAAAAATTTTATTTTAGGTTTTTCTTTTGATAATATTTTGATTTTTAATATCCCCCCTTTTTTCGGATTTTTTCTGAAAGAAGGAATCTCAAGGAACCTTGGCTAAAGAATAGCCATGGTTATGTTTATGATTAAAGTTATAGTAAAGGAGACGAAAATGCCTCGAGGTGGAAGACGAAAAGGCGCAGGGCGTCCAAAAGGTACGGGAAAATTTGGCGTGCCTACAAAAGCGATCCGCGTTCCGGAAATGATGGTTGACCATATTATGAATTTTATTTATAGTAAAGGGTTTATTTTCCCTATATACGATACTAAAATTCAGGCGGGTTTCCCAGCATCATTAGATGATCAGGCGACAGAAACACTGGACTTAAATGGTTATCTGGTGAAAAATCCGACAGCTACTTTTTTTGTGCGTGCCACGGGTGAATCCATGACCGGCGCAGGAATCTTTGCAGATGATGTGTTGGTAGTCGACAAAAGTGCTGAGGCAGAAAATGGTGACATTATTATCGCTGTGGTAAATAATGAGTTCACGGTAAAACGTTTTGTGAAAAATGGAAACCAAATTGAGCTTCGCAGCGAAAATCCCAATTTTCCCACGATTACCATTCCTGAGGGAACGGAACTGAATATTTGGGGAGTGGTTAAATACACCATTCATTCTGTGTAGTACGTTTATTTTGAATTTCCAAAAAAACAATTAAACTACGTACGTTAAATGTACATGGATTTCATTATCATTTTCTTTTGAGTGGAAATAAAAGATACGTTCTTTTATGGAAAAATGTCCGAGAAAGAAAATGTGGCGTGAAATGAATGTATATTTATCGTACGTAGTTTTTTTAAATTATCCTATTCATTTTTATCATATTTTGATTCTGGTGTTTTCTTCAAAAAGAAACTTTCTGGTGCCAGAAAAGAGAAACATGCGGCGGGCATAAAAGAAGTGAGAGCGTTTTCGAGTTTTTTTGAGAGTAAATTCATAGTAGAGAGCGGTTTTCGAATCTTAATTTATAGTAAAATATGTTTGTGCAGGGTATTTTATACTCTGCTTCTCCTTTAAATTTCTTTTTATGCGGTTCTGAAAACAGGCATTTTTAGCGAAGCAAAATGTCAGGAAAACGAAAATTTATAGTGTGTCGGATATAAAATGATACATTTTTGTTTTATGCGGCGTTAAACCCAGATATTTTCAGCGAAATACAGTTTCCACTTTAAATTTCTGTTTTATGCGGTTCTGAAAACAGGCATTTTTAGCGAAGCAAAATGTCAGGAAAACG
>JAUNBR010000032.1:0-5364 GCA_030527015.1 Planctomycetia bacterium | reverse complement strand
AAATGATACATTTTTGTTTTATGCGGCGTTAAACCCAGATATTTTCAGCGAAATAAATGCTGGGACGTAAAACTTATCATGCATCAGATTATAAAAATTTAAAGTGGAAGCCTGGGTATTTCTCAGAGTATATTTCAGCATGATTCCATATTTCGTGAATGGAAAATTAATGGATAAAAAAACTTCCTGACAAAAGTGGATTCTCCGTGTCAGGAAGTTTTCTTGTTACGAAATTATGATAAAAATGAAACCGGTTTTATGCGGCATTTTCTGTATTTACCTCCGTATGATTTTTCTCTGGATCCTTTCCGAGGAAAAGGAACAGGAAGAACGCGATTCCGAGCATGGCCAGCGGAATGGTAAAGACTTTTGACCAGTCCGTGGACTGCAGCTTCAGATAATCCTGGCGGGAAATACTGATTTCATCCAGTTTAACGTCTTCAGGTTTCACGGTTTTATTTAGAGCATAAAGTTCCTTAAAAAGTTGCGTCAGATTATCTCGGGTAAAGAGCAGACCGTTATAAACCCGGCCTTCTTCGGGAAATTCTTGAATTTCCTGATATGTTATTTTTTTATTGTTATCCTTGTCTAGATCCACACCAAGATGCCGGCCATCAGGTTTAGATCCGGCTGGTTTTTCTACTTTTTTGTCTTCGCCCAGAAGTGTGGTTTTCAGATCAAGATATTTCCATGCGGATTCATCCTGATCTTTATCATTCCATGCAGGAAATTTAAGCTGATTAAAAGCGAATTCTTTATCTTCGTAATTACATGCTACTATTTTATTATCTTTTATATCGCATAATTCTTCTGTGACCGTGATTTTTGTTTCGTCAGAAGCCACAGGCGCTGGATTTTCATGTATAACATAACCTGCTAATAAGGCACCGAAAACCTGCCCGACACCTAAAAGCAAAAATGTGATGAAGCCCTGAACGCTAGTTCTGATTTCTGGAGGAGCGATTTTCTCGCCATACATATAAGAAGCATTATACAGGAAGCTGTAACACATGCCATGTAATAACAGACCGATAACGGCGAAGGAAAACGCGCTGTCTATCCAGCAGGCGTAACGCAGGAACCAGGCGGCCATACCGATTAACAGGACTTTTTTCAGGCCGAAGCGTGCGGCGCAGAAGGGCAGAGCGGTCATGAAAAATAGTTCAGAAAACTGATTAATCGTGGTTAAAGCTAAAGGCGCGGGAAAACCACGCTGGGAAAGCATACTGACACACATGGTGAATAAAAATCCACAGGCGGGAATACCAGCCAGAAGAATGGCGAGAGCAAAAACCAGGAAGCTGGGTTTACGTAAAAGAGCGGTAAAAGGTACGCGTGCTTTTCCGTCAGAGGAAGCCTCACGTGTCTGCGGAGGGGTGTTCGGTAAAGTTAAGGAATATACGCTCAGCAGGAAGCAGCACACCGCGCCGACATAAAAGAATTCATTCGTATTTCCACCACCAAAAAAAGCCTGAATGAAGAGCACCACGACGACCCATCCAGTGGTTCCAAAAACAAAAACGTATGGCGCGTTATTAGAATTCGGAACATGTTTAAAGACGACGGAGTTCATCAGAGCGACAGTCGGCATGTAAAAAACACCTACTAAAAACATAAGAACAGTTAAATACTGCATGGTAGGCTGGGTTCCTGCCACGCACAGCAGAATACCACAGATAAGATGTAAACATGCCAAAACACGCTGAGCTGGAAAATAGCGGTCAGCGATCGGCGCGAAAACCAGCGGGCCAATAAATGCGCCCAGAGGAACTGCCGCGCCCAGCAGACCCACTCCCTCTCCGCCCCAGTTCTGGATGGCGTAACCGCACAGCGCGAAACCAAAACTCCCCCAGATGGCGAACTGTAAGAAGTACGCAATTTGTAACCGAAAATAGGTCATCAGACCTCCCGTTTTTGTTTCTGTCATTCAAAATCTCCTTTTTATGATGTTATTATGTCGTACAGAAAATGATAGTGATGTAAAAAAGTGTGAACTCCACACATGAATTTATTAATAAGAGAGGAATTTTAATTAATTTTATATGATTTTTATAAAATATGGAATGGAGGCCAGAAAGGGTGTGTATAAACCTCTTATCTTAATTCTCCGTTAAATTTATGAATGATGATATTAAAGCACGATTTTTTCGTGTTTTCTATTATTTTTAAAAAATAGTCTTTTCAGGTATTTTCCACTGGCTAAAGATGTCTCTGTTTCCATGACCGCATGATACTATAAAAAAGAAGAACCGTTCTTCACTTTATAATTTTCCGTTTCATATGGTCTGGATATATTTTGAGCGCACGAAATAACCGTGTAAAATGGAAATTTAAGAATGTCTTTAAACACAAAATATATTAGAACAGGAAAAAGCAAAAATGGCAAGAGTTCCGCACTCTGTTTTTTAAAAATTTTAGTAAAAAATATTTCTGAGCATAAATATACTTATAATAATTCCACTTTAAAGTTCTGTTTTATGGCCGAGCACGATAAATTTCCGTTTCTCCGGCATTTTTACTTCGCTGAAAATGACTGTTTTCAGAACTTCACATAACGGAATTTTAAAGGAGAACCAGATATATACCCGATACATTATAAAATTCCGCTTCTTCGGCATTTTTACTTCGCTGAAAATGCCTGCTTTTAGAGCCGCACAAAACGAAATTTTAAATTGGAACCAGTATATATGGCCACGAAAAGGCTTTTCATGCATTACGAAAAGCCAGGGAAACAAAAATTTATCGTGTCTCGGCCATAAAAAAAGGGAGGGGAAGTATGATGAGCATGGAATTTTATCGTATTTCCTTTTTTTGTGGTGAATTCAAAGAATTTTGAATTCGTGTGACCGCTTCCTGTACTCGGGCATCCTGATTTTCCCACCGTGCCAGAGAGCCAGAAGTTATGGGTAAAACAGATTCGTCCGTCGAGGAAGATGTGGTGTTAATTAGAATTTTTCCGCCCAGACGTACAAAACGTTCGATCATTTCTGCTGCTTCTGGTGTTAAAGTACTCAGATGACTCAGCGTTAAAAGCGTGTTTTCTGTGGGGCCGAGTTCCAGGACCGTTTTTTCGGAGGAAATTCGGGTGACGGTGGCGCGGGCGAGCATATTTTGTGTGATAATGTAACAAGGAATGCCAGCTTGACGCATGGTAAAATAATAAGAAAGGTCATTTTCCACAAGCACGGCCCGATTCGTGAAACCGGGGCCCAGCGGCCGTTCCCAAAACGTTTTGGCCTTCTGTCGTGATAAATTATTTTTTAAATTTTCATCTGTACTGATCCAGTGAGTACCAAAATTTTTGAAAAAGATTTCTGGGAAATTACCAGATTCAGAGAGAAAAAAAACGTGTTTTCGGCCTTCCAGACATGCGGCGCTCCAGGCGAAAGGCAGGCAGTGAAAATCGAAAGCGCACATTTCATTACATTTTCGGGAAGCATCCATCTGCTGCAATAAATTTTTAACAGGACGATTTATTGTGCGATTCTCTGTTCCGTATGTGCTGCTGGAAAAGCAGAACTGAAGGCGGATATCTCGTGGAAGGCACCATTCCCATATGGGCGTTAAAAATTTTTCGAAGTAAATTTTCATCAGAAGCTGTTCTGTGTCATTTCGGACGCGCTGCCGTAAATCCAGAGCTGCCGGAGATAAATTTTCCTGTGGATTATCAAAAAGATTTTGTGAAAAATGCTGGAGAGTGTACCCGAAATGCAGAGAAAACTGATCTTTATGGACGTCTGTCCAAAAACGGTTCCATATTTTTTTCTGTGTGTCAGGATCTGTGATCTGCCAGTTAATGAACGGAAAATTTCCCACCGCCACGACCAGACCGGATAATTCGTGCGTGGAAGAATGAAAAGCCGTTTTATCTGAGTCAGATGGAAATGTCTGTTTTAACCATTTCAGTATGGCATCCGCATTCTGTGTTTCCCATGACGTAAAATCCAGTACAAGACGTGTCGGTGTTTTTTGAGTGGTAATATTTTTTTGTAAAGAAAAATATAATTGCCGAATTTTTTGTGCATTCTTAAACGCGGCATCCTCCGTCTCTTTCGGTGAAATGACCGGAATCCGGAGGCGCAGGGAGTCATACCCCATTTTTTTCAGTAAAAAAAGTCGTTTTTCTGATAAAGTTTCCACAGAGTCTAAACAAAAAAATTCCACTGCATGTCCAAGTTTTGTAAAACATATAAAAAGACATATCAGCAGAATAATATTAATTGTATGGGGTCTTCGAATCAAGAAAATGGGAGCTCGTAATAATGTTCTTTTATTTAATTTCATAAAATTCCATTTCCCATACTCTGGTCATTTTACCGAGAATATGAATATAAAGCCTTATACGCTGTGTGGTAATACGGGGAAAACGTATTCTCATGTCCACATATATATTTTTGTTTATCACAGTATTTAGAGTCAGCCCATTTTTGACCTGTCCATTTTTGTAAATGAAAAGGAGTGCCGGGAATACCTTTTTCTGTATAACCGGTTACCACACGCACTGCGTTCAGAGAAACGGGAGTGTCCCAGGTAATTTCCCTCCATTTTCATCTTTTCCTTCTTAAGAGACTCTGCGTGAATGGTTACTCTGTAAATTTATGCTGGCTCTATTTTAAATTTTTGTTATGTGTGGTTTTTAAACCGGCATTTTCTGTGAAACAAAAAATATCAGTCTGCCTGCCGGCGGACAGGAAGAGAGATTTTATCCTGTTTCCACTTTAAATTTCTGTTTTGTGCGGTTCTGAAAGCAGGCATTTTCAGCGAGGCAAAAATACCAGAGAAGCGGAAATTATAACGTATCAGGTATATAATGCATCGAGGATAAAACTCCAGTATTCAAAAAAAGTAAAAAGAAAGAAAAATTTCTTTTAAATTATAATCACAGTTTTTCAGAATGTCAACATATTTAGTCAGGAAAATATACAGGTTCTCTCTTTTAAAAGTCCGTTTTGTGCGGTGTCTGAAAGCAGATATTTTCAGTAAAGTAAAAATGCCGGGGAAGCGGAAGTTTATCGGGTATCAGGTAATAATATGTATTTTAGAAAAATAAGGGGAAATTACTCGTGCGTACGAAAATTTGTCTTGACTTCACGGATTATGGCGAATTTCTTCTTATTTTTTAATGAAAACATTTTTTAAGATTTAAAAATACTCTTGTCAGCTAACAAAATGCCTGGTATAATAAATGTTCATGGGATGATTAGAAAAACAGTATATAAAATTCGTCGTTTTTACATCCGATATACTATAAATTTCCATTTTTTGTCCGCCGTCAGGCCACATTTTTGTTTCGCTGAAAATATCTTTAGATTTTATACCCGATACATTATAAAATTCAGCTTCACCGGCTTTTTTGCTTCGCTG
>JAUNBR010000109.1 GCA_030527015.1 Planctomycetia bacterium | reverse complement strand
AGCGAAGCAAAAAAGCCGGTGAAGCGGAATTTTATAATGTATCGGGTATAAAACTCTGTTCTTCTGCTTTTTTTTCATTTTTATTTTTCTCTCTCGGTTTCCACCGATTATGAATCCACCAGTACTGATGGGGTGTCCGACGAATCATTTCCTCGTAAACCGTGTTATAAAACTGAGTCATTTCCCGAATACTCATATTTATCGCTTCCGGAGATTCCGGCTCCAGCATCCGTTCCACAGTAATCGTGAAATGAAATAAATTTTCCTGTTCCCGAATTGGCGAAGATAACGCCATGGGCGCATTAAACGCCTTACTTAAAACGGGAATGGCTTTATACGCCGACACATCACGGCCAAAAGATTTCACCCAGACCCCTTTTTGACCCGCGAACTGATCCGCGACGATCGCCACGGTCTTCCCCAGACTCATGGCCTCCTCCAGCATACTGGAAGCATGACTTTTCGGAATAATATACTGTCCGGTGGAACGCCGAAACCGTCCAAGATAATCATCTAAATATGGATTATCCAGCGTCCGCGCCACCGTATATGCCGGAATTCCGATTAATCCTAAAATATACCCCGCGAATTCAAAATTTCCCAGATGCGCCACCACCAAAATAACCGGACGCCCATCATACATGGCCTTCAGCGCACCTTCTTCCTGCTTCAGTTTCACATATTTCTTCCAGTTCGTCAGATGAATTTTACGTTCAGCACCTGAAGTCTCGATCAGCATCAGCATTAAATGTGTCCACATCCTCAGCTGCAGCGCATTACGTTCTTCTCGCGTCAGATCAGGAAACGCATGACGAATATTCTCATCCACTAAACGATAACGTATATGAAGAACCTTACAAAATATTACCGCCAGAAAACGTCCCACCGTTTCTGCAGAATGAAGCGGAATGGCCTGAATCACAGAAACAAAAAGTCGTACTATAATATATATACTGTAATTACAAAATTTTCGCCACACCGAATATCACTCACACATTTAAACAAAAATTATTTTATAAAACTCATCTTTACCATCACATTACTGTCACACATTATATTTTCATCTCACATAAGAATATTTCCATCAGAATCACATTTTTCGTATGATTATGCTAGAAAAAAATTTTTCTCTAAATAAATATATCTCCGTTCCTCATAAAAATTTTCCATTTTGCGCGGCTCTGAAACCAGGCATTTTCAGCGAAAACAAAATGCCTGAGAAGCGGAAATTTATAGTGTATCGGGTATAAAATACCTGTGCCCGGGACCTCAAAACAAAAATTTAAATTGGAATGCATATAAACAAAAAATGTCGCCAAAGTAAAATTTATTGTGGAACAGGTATAAAAAGCCAGGTACACAAAATGAACATACTATTATAAATTTTATATTAAAACGGAGTGTAAATCAAGTAACTCTCCAAAATTATCATTCAGACAAAAACCAATCATTCCACAGATTTTCTCCATCTTTACACGGTTTTACCACATAATTCATTTCCAATTCTTATTTTCAGTTCATTTTCCATTCATTTTGATTTCATCGTAAAGCTTTATTATATAATGGTATCTCGTGGAAAAGGCATGAACAAAAAATATATGAATCCGATAATTTTCGTACTTTCTCCATATGATCTTTTTACGGTTCTTGTTCCCGATACACTATAAAATTCCGCTTCCCCGGGGCATTTTGCTTCGCTGAAAATCCCTGCTTTCAGAACCGCACAGAACGAAAATTTAAAGTGAAACCAGAGAAAAAATCAAAAAAATATAAAAAAAATGAAAAAATATGGGATTTTCATCTGGCATCATTCAAAAAAAAACGCTAGTATTTTACAGATAATTTTATAACTTTATCCTTAACGGAGAACGAAATAAATGGAAACCATTCGTACGTTTATTATCGCACTTTTTTTTGCCGCATTAACCGTCGGTGCATATTACTGTCTTAACCGCACAGACGCTCCATGGAACACTCTCGTGGAAAAAACGGCATCACATACAGTTCCAGAAGTGAAAATCGAAGAACCGTCTGCATCCGCAGCCACGAATTCTTCCTTATCTGCTGATTTCGGGAACTTTCCCTCCACACAGCTTCCGTCTGAGGAAACTGCTTACACTCCAGCATCACAGAATGGTATGCCAGACGCAAGTTTTCCCCAAAATACTTCACCTAATCTCGAATTACCAGCACTCGTGCAAGATAATGACACCTCTTTCCAGCTTCCCACATTAAATGATCCTGCCACTTCCTCACCAGCCGCTGAGCCCATGCCTCATATTTTAGCCGCGGAAACCGAATCTGATCTTCAGCTGCCCACACTTCATGACATGACACCTAATTTCACTCCCTCTCATGCCACCGGTGCCATTCCAGAACCTGCATATGAACCGGATCCTTTTTCTGTCGCCGCCACGGTACCAAATTCCGCTCCGACAAATCATGTGCAGCCCATGAATCCTGCGGTAAAAGATTATATTCTTACCGCCCAGGCTAAATTAAATGAAGGAAAACACCTGGAAGTTTTACAAAAACTGAGTGATTATTATGGTGATCCGCGTCTTTCACAGCAGGAGTCCGACATTTTAACCAGTCTTCTGGTACAGGCTGCGACTCATGTCATTTACTCACAGGAACATACGCTGGAAGCACCTTATACCGTTCAGCCAGGTGATACCCTGGCGTCCATCGCGGAAAAATATCAGGTACCGCCACAATTTCTTGAACGCATAAACGCCGTGTCTCCTATGAATCTTCGTCCTGGAATGCAGCTAAAAGTCGTGCGTGGGCCTTTTCACGGTAAAATTTACGTGGATCGTTATGAACTGATTCTCACATTAAATGGTCTTTTTGCATGCCGTTTTTGGATCGGAGTCGGCGGAGATCTCGTCCAGAAAGATGGAAATTACATCTGGGAAACGCTTACTCTGAATCCTGATTATAACGGAATCGACCAAGTATCCGCCGATGGTCGAGATCCTAATAATCCTTTAGGAGGAATCGCATGCACATTCGTGGACGCGCAGATTAAAACACCTGCCACAGACGCTTCTTTTGGACCGCCATCTCATTACCGAATGGCGATTCATCCCACCACCGACGCATCCGTTATCGGACGACACGTGCCGCGAGGAAGTGTTATTTTAAGCAGAACAGATATGGAAAGCCTTATCGCCCTTCTGGGAAAAGGTTCATATGTTTCCCTGGCACATGTCAGTCCACATGCTTCTGGAATTCAGACGGCCAGTCATAATGCTGGCCCCACCGCCATAAATCCTCCGCCTGTCAATGCACCCACAGCACCGTCTGTCGGAATGTCGGCAAATATCGGCGGAAGTCCTTATCCTCAACAAAACATACCAGTAAATCCTCTTTTATCTGAGCCTGCCGCGGGAGAACCTGTCATCTCTCCCATTCATTCTTCCACAGGTAAAAAAGTCAGTATGCCAGGTTTTGTTTCGGATGAAATCCCTGCCAGTCCAACAAAAATGGATACTTTACACATTCCAGACAGCATCCCTGCAGGACAGGAAACGGGCGGTTCCCCCCAGCCTGAAAATCATTACTTAATACCCGAACAAATTCCTGTATTATTATAACCCCCCTCCCTCCACGTTTTCTCTGGGAGATATTCCATCATACATATACCGGTTCCACTTTAAATTTCCGTTTTGTGCGGCTCTGAAAACAAGTATAATTCAAAAAATCAAGAAAAATGCAATCAAATATTAATATTAAAAAAATTGTCATCCCCGGAGTAATTTTCATTTTACTGCTGGTGGCGATGTATTCATGGGTGGTAATTCCACCGGGTTTTTGCGGCATTAAACGATTCTTGGGATCCGTTTATACAGAACCGCTTCCGAGTGGATTTCATTTTAAAGCATCCTTCCTGGATACTGTGGAGATCATGGATCTGAGAGTTCAGAGACTGGACGCGCAGATGAGTGCTTCCACAAAAGATTTACAGGAGGTAACCGCCACGATTATCGTGAATTTCCGTGTAATACCAGAAAAAGCCGTGCAGCTTTATCAGACCGTGGGAATGAATTATTCTCAGATTATTTTAATGCCGAATGCTGCGGAAATTTATAAAGCAGAATCCGCGAAGTATACTGCAGAAGATCTGATCGTACGGCGTTCTGAAGTTTCCACGGGAGTACTAAATTCACTTAAATCACGTCTGGATTCTTATGGAATTCAGGTGGAAAGCGTTTCGATCGCCGAATTTAATTTTTCTCTGGAATTTAATCGCGCGATCGAAGCAAAAGTCACTGCGGAACAGAAAGCTCTTCAGGCAGAAAAAGAACTGGAACAGACAAAATTTGAGGCGCAAAAAGAGGAAGAGCGCGCAAAAGGAGTGGCCGCGGCGGTCCTGGCGAAAGCTCAGGCGGAAGCTGAAGCCATGAAACTAAAAACAGACGTTCTCGACGAAAAACTTTTATTACTGGAAGCGGTTAATAAATGGGACGGAAGGTTACCGCAGTACATTATGGGAGAAGGAATCATTCCACTTCTTCCTCAAAAAAACACTTCCTCACCGAAATCACTTCCGCAGAACCATCAGGCACAGGTGCCTTTATCGGCTGGATAATATCACTGATGTCACACTAAATTTTCATCTCATACGGCCAAGAAAACAGCCGTTTTCCTTAAAACAAAAATACTGGAAAATCTGAAATTTATCGTATATCGGGAAGAATCGGAGATCCTTTTTTATATTTTCACACAGGTTTTATAAAAATATCATTATGTATAACGCAGAACAATTAAAAAATTTGATTCACCAGAAAGCACTTCGTTTCGGTGACTTTACACTGGCATCCGGGCGAAAAGCAAAATATTATTTAGACGGAAAACAAGTTACCTTAAATTCGGACGGTGCACGTCTGGTGGGAGAAGGCATCCTTCAGCTGCTGGAAACAGAAACAGAATTCCCTTCGGCTGTCGGCGGAATGTCCATCGGCGCGGACCCCATCACCGCGGCGGTAATTACCGTGGCGGACATTCATGGAAAATCGCTAAAAGGGTTTTTAGTGCGTAAAGAATCAAAAGGTCACGGTACGAATAAATTCGTGGAAGGCCCCGTCTCGCCGGGAGATTCTGCCGTAATCGTGGAAGATGTGGTTACCACCGGCGGCTCTTCCCTTTTAGCCATTCAGCGTGCGGAGGAATTCGGCCTGAAAATTAAAACCGTTATCGCTATTATAGACCGGATGGAAGGTGGCCGTGAAGCTTTTCAGAAGGCGGGTTACACCCTAAAAAGTTTATTTACCATCAGAGATTTTGGTCTGGAACCACCCACGGAGTAATTTTTATATTATCGTAACTCAGAACATTTATTTATACTGGTTCCACTTTAAATTTTCGTTTTATGCGGCTCTAAAAGCAGGTATTTTCAGCGAAGCAAAATGCCGGAGAAGCAGAAATTTATAGCGTATCGGGTACAAAAACCAAAAAATATAAAAAATTGTTATCCGCCTGACTTTTTATATACCGAAAATAACCATAACTTCAGATACAAAAAAAGAATGAGAGTATTCCGATGAAACGTTACCTTTCTTTCATTTTTCTGGGACTCTTTATCATGACGCTCTGCCTGCCCGGATGCGGCGCACTGAGGGGGCACCGCCAGGCTCAGCCCACTTATGTTTTAGACTCACCAGAATCAGAGATCCCTAAACAGGCTGATCCGAATCCTAAACCTGAAAGAAAATGGTTTAAAATCTTTCGTGATGGCGGACAGTCTCCGGAAGCGCAGACTATTTCCGAAGAAATCGATCGGCGTTTTGAGCCATGAGTCCCCGTACCCGATTATATTTCACTTCCGCAGTAAACCGTATTTTTCATAAAGCAGGAATACTGGCCGAAAATGAACGTACATCTGGTGAAAATAATATTAAAAATTCGGAAGTGGAATTCGGAACATTCACGCCTGTAAGTATTTCTATTTACCATTTTTTAGCCGCACTTTTTACAGAAGAAGAATCGCACTTACAGGATTTTTTTTCTAAATATAAATTATCTCCGGATCTTTGGCACGCAAAATTTCCCGAGCTGGTATTCCTTTCAGAACTTCTCGCAAAAAAACAAAAAAACGTGAATTCTTCTGTAAAACAGAGACTCACGGAAAATTCAAAACTAGACACTCCGCTTTCTTTTTCCCTGGAAAACGCCATTCAGCACGCGGCGGCAGAATTTTCATTTCAAGAACCTCTGGAAATTTCTTCTGATCTCATCTTTTATGGACTGGCCAAAACAGCACCTGATATTTCAGAATTTTTAAATGAGCACCATATCTCCCACGAAACGCTTTATACGTACATCACTCACATTCACCATTACGAAAACACCGCCCTTTCCATTCCAGAAATCCATATGTCCGATTCAAAAATAAAAGACGTTTCACATCAGGAAACGGAGATAACGGCCTCCTCAGAAATAAATGAATCCTCGCAGTCAAAAAAAACAGAAGAACCTCCACTTCAAAAAACTCGTGACGATTCACTCCCCGTGTGTGAGTTTCAGGAAATCCACGCACCGAAAATTCAAATAAAATTTTATCGTCTTCTGGATGCGGCGGCTGACCGTGCCGGCGAAGCATTACGTGTGCTGGAAGATTATGTCCGCTTCATTCTGGACGACGGTTTTCTTTCCCGAGAAATGAAAAATATGCGGCACCTTTTGGCGGAAGAAATTTCTCGACTTTCCATGACCATACGTCTTACATGCCGAGATACACTGACGGATGTGGGCACACAGATTTCCACAAAATCCGAATTTTATCGGGAAAATGTTTTTCACGTTCTGACAGCCAATTTTTCGCGTCTTCAGGAATCTTTACGGAGTCTGGAAGAATTTAGTAAAATCTCTTTTCCGGAATCTTCAAAAGTTTATGAAGCGCTGCGTTACCAGAGTTACACTCTGCAAAAAGCCGTTTTTTTCAGCGCAAGAAATAATTCGAGTTTTCGCGTCTCTGAAAACTTTTCGTCAAAAAAAACATCTCTGACAGAACATGCGGACTTACTCCGGCAGCGACTTTCCCAAGCAAAATTATACATTCTCACTGACGGTGCTTCCGACGAAGAATCTTTCCGAAAACGTATCGACGCATGTATCACATCTGGTACCGACATTCTTCAGTTACGTGATAAAAAAGCTGAAGATCAGCATCTTTTGCATCTCGCAAAAATAATCCGCACCAGAATTTCCGAATTAAACGCCACGACCATTTTTATCATGAATGACCGTCCGGATATCGCCATGCTGGCCGGCGCAGACGGAGTTCATGTCGGACAGGAAGAGCTCTCCATCCGAGATATAAGAACGCTCTGTGGCCCAGAAAAATTAATTGGTCTTTCCACACACACACTTTCCCAGGCACATAACGCACTTCTGGCGGGTGCGGATTATATCGGTGTGGGGCCAACTTTTCCTTCCTCCACCAAAACATTCACCAATTTTCCTGGCCTGGAGCTTTTAAGAAATGTCGCAGCAGAAATTCGTCTGCCAGCCTTCGCGATCGGCGGCATTTCCCTAAATAATTTAGAACAGGTCATCTCCGCCGGATTTACCCGAGTCGCCATTTCCTCCGCCGTTACCTTACAAAAAACAGAAAACGAAATTACAGACACCATAAAAGCCATCAAAAACATTCTGGAAATTTCTGCTCCGACATTTCCTGTATCTGATACACAATAAACTTTCGCTTCTCCTTCCGAGAGCAGGCTGGCAGGCTAAATTTTTGCTCCTCTGAAAATACCTGCTCTGCGTCACACGAAACAAAAATTTATAAAAAACCAGCATAATTTATACTGGTTCCAATTTAAAATTTCGTTTTGTGCGGCTCTAAAAGCAGGCT
>JAUNBR010000031.1:21759-42267 GCA_030527015.1 Planctomycetia bacterium | reverse complement strand
GTTAGGACACGGCCCTTTCAAGGCCGCGGCACGGGTTCGAGTCCCGTCGGGGTCAGTTTAAGTCCGTAAAACGTTATGTTTTGCGGACTTTATTTTTTAGAGTATCTACAGAAAAAATAATTGCAAGAATGGTATTTCGTATTCCATTTTTTCTCTTAAAATTTCCTTTTCTCACATCCTTCTTTCACCTTCCACCGTACACACTTTCCCTGACATTCCCTCTCACAACCCTTCTTTCACCTTCCGCCACACACGCATTCCCTGACATTTCCTTTCCCACTTCCTTCTTTCACCTTCCGCCGCACGCGCATTCCCTGACATACCATTTCACACATCCTTCTTTCACCTTCCGCCACACGCACATTTTCTTACATTCCTTTTTCGTGACACCAGAGTATACACGATAAATTTTATTTTAGATAAACCTCACCCGGTAAACTTTATTTTTATATAAAATGTGTTTTCGTGACGCACAAGCTTTCTTTCAGTCAAAACCACTTTTTCTGAAGAAGCCGAAAGCATCACTTTTTCATAAAAAACGGAGTCTGAAAAAATTCCACGCGCGAATTATACTGATTCCAGATTAAATTTCCGTTTCGTGCGGCTCTTTAAGCCATATTTTCTGCGAAGCAAAATGCCGTGAAAGCGGAAATTTATAGTGTATCGGGTACAAAAACAGTCTTTTTCTGCGAAGCAAAAATACCGGGGAAGTGGAGACATCCATCGTGAATTGGATACAAAAAACTGTTTTTTATCAGAAATTATGGAAGTTTCGTGAAGAGAAAATTTATCGCGTATCATATACAAAAAAATTTCGCGCAGTCATTTCTGTCGACCACGCGAAAATTTAAAGTCATAATAACATTCGTCGGCAAAAGGCGCCAGAATTATTTCACGACAAGATTTATCATTTTTCCTGGAATAATTACTTTTTTAATCACCGTTTTCCCGTCCAGCCACGGAAGGATTCTTTCGTCCTGCAGCGCAGTACGTTCCATCATTTCTGCATCCGCCTCCACGGGAAGAGTAATCCGGGCACGCAGTTTACCATTTACCTGCACGGGGATTTCGATATGTGATTCCATGATCGCGGACTCATCATACGTGGGAAATTTTTCATATGCCAGCGTGTGCGTATGCCCTAAAATCTCCCATAACTCTTCCGCAAAATGCGGTACGTAGGGTGAAAGCAGCAGGACAAATTTTTCCATGGCGGATTTTGGACGCACCGACTGCCCCGTAAAATAATTCACGAATTCCATCATTCGGGCAATTCCCGTATTAAACTGCATCTGATTCAGATCCTGCGTCACGGCTTTTATCGTTTTATGCAGCATCCGATTCTGTTCCTCTGTCGGTTCCATCTCCTGCACCTGCGGTGCTAAACCGATTTCTTCCGCTTTTTCATCCACGATCAGACGCCATGCCCGGTCCAGGAAGTTCCGCACACCAGAAACACCTTCCACACTCCATGGTTTTACGGCTTCCAGAGGCCCCATAAACATTTCATATAAACGTAAAGAATCTGCTCCGTATTCCCGAACCACATCATCTGGATTAATGACGTTTCCACGACTTTTCGACATTTTAAACGCCCGGCTTTCGATACGGATTTCCGGTGATTCCTTCAGAACGAAACCTTCCCCACGTTTTTCCACTTCCGCCGGTGTAAGTTTTACCCTCAGCAGATTCTTTTGCTCTTCCTCCGAAAGGGTTTTTACCGCTTCCACACTCACCCACTGTCCTTCCGGCGTTTTATACCCGACATATTCCATTTCCCCCAGAATCATTCCCTGATTCACCAGTTTATGGAAGGGTTCCGGCGTACTGACATAACCCCGGTCATACAAAACTTTATGCCAAAAACGCGCATACAGTAAATGCAGAACGGCATGTTCCGCTCCGCCGATATAAAGATTTACCGGCATCCACGCTTTTTCCACTTCTGGATCCACAAAAAAGTTTTTATTTTTCGGATCCAAAAAGCGTAAATAATACCAGCATGACCCCGCCCACTGAGGCATGGTATTCGTCTCACGTTTATATTTTTTCCCGTCCAGCTCCACATAAAGCCAGTCATGCGGAGCATTTTCCAGCGGAGGCTCCGGAACTTCCAGAGGAGGAAAGACGAACTGCTCCATTTTCGGTAAATCCAGCGGTAAATCGGCAGACGTCAGAGGACGCACCCTGCCCGTGCGCTGACCGTTTTCATTCAACTCGTGCAGAATGGGGAATGGTTCCCCCCAAATATGCTGCCGACTAAAGAGCCAGTCACGTAATTTATAATTTACCGCCTGACGTCCGACACCCGCCTCAGCGAGCATCTCCACAATTTTCTGTTTAAACTCCGCTGTCGGCATCCCATCATACGGACCACTGTTCACCGCCACACCATCCACCGTAAAGGCTTCTTCCGCGTCCAGCAGTTTTTGCCGCGAAACTTCATCCACACCATTTTCCCCGACCACAGGATCCACCACCGGGATAATCGGTAAACCATACTTTTTCGCGAAATCAAAATCCCGCGTGTCATGAGCTGGGACGGCCATAATCGCGCCCGTACCATAATTTGCCAAAACATAATCCGCGATCCAGATCGGAATCAGCTTTCCATTTACAGGATTAAAGGCATAACTTCCAGAAAAAACACCCGTTTTCTCTTTCGCCAGCTCGGTACGGTCTAAATCACTTTTTGCCGCCGCGGCCGCACAATATGCCTTCACCGTTTCCTCATTTTCAGGAGTGGTAAGTCGAGAAACCAGTCCGTGCTCCGGCGAAATGACCATATAAGTCGCACCGAAAAGCGTGTCCGGACGAGTGGTATAAACCCGCAAAACATCCAGACCGGGCTTCCGCGGATACTTTTCGCGCTTCCGTGTCTCGGTCCATGCCTGATACGCCTTTTCACAGGGCCGGCCATTTTCTGAAGTTTCACCGATAAAGAAATCCAGCTCCGCACCCACACTACGCCCGATCCAGTTTCTCTGAAGCGTTTTTATGCTTTCCGCCCAGTCCAATTCATCTAGATCCGACTCCAGCCGATCCGCGTATGCCGTAATACGCATCATCCACTGACGCATGGGAATCCGAGTAACCGGGAACCCGCCGCGCTCACTGAGACCATTAATCACCTCCTCATTCGCCAGCACAGTACCCAGCTCCTGACACCAGTTCACGGGAGCCGAAAGCTGATACGCCAGACGATGGTCGTCTTTATACGCTTCCACCGCTTCCTCTCCCTGCGCCTTCACGTCAGGCGGAATGGGAAGCTCCGAAATCGGACGCCCCTTTTTTTGCTGCACATCATACCAGGTATCATAAAGAATTAAAAATATTTCTTGCGTCCAACGAAAATAATCCACATCCGTAGTCGCGACTTCCCGGTCCCAGTCATAACTAAATCCAAGCATTTTCAGCTGCCGACGAAAATTACTGATGTTCTTCTCAGTCGTGATCCGAGGATGCGTCCCCGTTTTCTTGGCATGCTGCTCCGCCGGAAGCCCGAAAGCGTCCCAGCCCATGGGATGCATCACACTCACCCCCTGCATCCGCTTATACCGACACACGATATCCGTGGCAGTATACCCCTCCGGATGCCCCACATGTAAACCATTCGCGCTGGGATACGGAAACATATCCAGCACATACATTTTCTCCCCCTCCGGGAACTGCGGCGCCGCAAAAGTTTTCTCGGTCTCCCAAAATTTTTGCCACTTCGGCTCTATCACTGACGGATTATATCTCGGCATTCTCATCCTCCTAAAAATTTATACCTGAAACACCGTAAATTTTTGCTTCTCCTGCATTCTGTGCCCTACATTCTGATTCTATGAAATTTCCATTTTTGCGGTCACAAAAACAGAGTATTTTTTAGCCCAGACTTCTGCCGGAAACGAAACAAAAATGCCAGTGAAGCGGAATTTTAGAGTGTGTCGGGTATAAAATAATTCATAATATACTGGTTCCATTTTAAATTTCCGTTTTGTGCGGCTCTGAAAGCAGGCATTTTCAGCGAAGCTAAATGCCGGAGAAGCGAAAATTTATCGTGTATCGGATATATAATATTTTATTTCACATTATATATATTATTCTCGAAAAAGAAAGGAGGTAACTCACCCTGCTCCACTTCATTTTCTGTTTCACGTATACTGGTTCCGTTTTAAATTTCCGTTTTTTACGGAGTGCTAAAAGCAGAGGTAATTTTTCTTCGCTGAAAATGTATCTTTCAGAGCCACACAAAACAGAAAATTAAAATGGAACCTGTACAGATAAAATTCTTAACTTTTTTATTTTATACCCGATACACTATAAATTTTCGCTTCTCCGGCATTTAGCTTCGCCGAAAATGCCTGCTTTCAGAGCCACACAAAACGGAAATTTAAAGTGGAACCAGTATTATAAATCAAATTAATTCAAAAACCGCAAAAAAAATCACATAAAATTCAAAAATTTTCTATTTTTTTTCATTTTCATCACTCAAAATTTTGAAAGAAGTGATATAATAATATGATATGGTAAGTTAAGGAAATATTTCACCAGAAAAGGGAGAACTTTTATGTCTGAACATCCACAATCACCCCAGCGACAAACCATTTTCAGCCAAATTGACGTAACAAATCTCGTTTCTGGCGCAGAATCTGAAATCGCGCTGGATGCCTCTGGAAAAGATGATATTTCTCAGCAGCAGATGATCCTGCAAAATCAGACACTTATCACACTTCAAAAACAGTTTATGGCCCAGATGCGTCAGCAGCACTCGGAAACACTTTCTTTAATGCGCGAAATGATCGGCCAGCAGAGACGCCAAAATGACCTTCTGACTCATCTGATTCACCTTCAGACTTCTGCAGTACGGCAGCGTACACAGGAACTGCACCAGTGGAGATCTGCGCACCCTCATTTAGCACGTGAGTGCCGGCAGGCAGCTGAATTATTAAATAAAATTCAGCTGGAGTATTACTCTAAAATGGTAGAGGAAATCGAAAATAATGGTGACTCTCTGGAATATGGAGACTTCATGATTAATGAATTTATTGACCGTTTCGGTCCCCGAGTCGCGCACCTAAACGGTCTCTTCCAGCTTTTATCTCAGCTGGCCATGCCCCCAGAAGAAGACGTTCAGAAACCGCAGGAAGACATGTTTTAATATTTTCTTCCAGTATATTTCTCAAAAAGATTTATCTGCTGCAGAATAACGTCTAAATAACGCTTTATTTTATGTATAAAAATGTTTATAAACCTTAATATTTTTATATATACTGTTTCCACTTTAAATTTCCGTTTTTTCCAGCTCTAAAAAACAGGCATTTTCAGCGAGCAAAAATACTGGAGAAGCGGAATTTTATAGTGAGCCGGGTATAAAATATATCGTCATTTTAACACCCGATACACTAATTTTCACTTTCCTGTCCGGCAGCGGACCTGAAGACAGGGAAGTAAAAAATCGAAAAATAATGAATTTTATGATTCACACACAAAATACCAGTCCACATTTCATTAAATCTGCCTTTTTTGAAAAGTTTTTACCCCCTCACCATTTTTTTGTGCATTCTCCATCACCAGTTCTAAATAACTTTTTCTTTCCACTTCTTTTAATCCCAGACACTGCGCCAGTGACTGAATGATCATTTCCGCATCAGGAATTTCTTCTGCCGTCCGCGCCATGAGCTCTAATTCCGCCCAGCAGCCTAATTCTGAAAGTGTATCATAAGAAATTTCCACACGTGCTGCCCGCCAGATTATCCACGCTTTTTTTCTAATTTTTATTACTTTCGAAACCGCACGGAACCCCAGAACCTCAAAAAATTCACACCACCGAGAGAAATTTTCTTTCTCCATTTTTACCATTTTTTTTGAAATATCAGAAAAATCGGGTATCTCGTGCGCCTTAAACAGAGGAAGCTCTATTTCTTGACGCGTTTTCGTTTTCCCCTTTAATTTTGGCCCTTTATACGTTACAAAATATTCCTCTTCTGGACTATTTTCCTTTTCTTGTAACGTTTTACACGAAAAAATTTTCCGCTGGCGCAGACGTAACGCCTCATCCGTCTGCGCAAAATCACGCACCGGATGCTGAAAATACATATCCGTTTCGTGTATTTCCAGTTCCCATTTCACGTTATTCTCACTTATTTTTGCCAAAAACGCCTCAGGATCTCCCAGACGATATTTTTGTTCCACTTCATACATTTTTCATACCCTTCCTAAATTTCGTTTTCCATTTTTTGCACAATGAAAATTTATCCTTTTTTTCTTATTTACATCATCTTACAGGAAAATCGGGATTTTACAAGAATCCAAATTTTGCTATATATTTTGAAGATGAAAAATCGGCTTACGCATACCGTACCATAAATTCATTTTATTTTTTCTCTGAAATACATTAAATCCGTGTATTTTGTTCATTCTGTGAGTATTCTTGAAATGTCCATTTTAAGAAATACGATATATTTTTACAAGAAAACACACTTAAATTACAAAACATTTTTCATTAAAATCATCTTTTCTTCATAACTTGAATGAAAAACTTACATTTTACGATTTTAGAACACCATACATCAGACGGCACTCACTGGGATTTATTACTGGAACATCCTGAAACTGAGTTTCTGCTCACCTGGAGCACAAAAACGTCACCTGAATCTTTATTTCAGATTACGCACAAAAATAAAAATCATAATCCTTCCGAACCTTTTATTATTTCTTCCTCCTTTTTTCAGAGAAAACCGGATCACCGTAACATTTATTTAACTTATGAAGGAGAAATTTCAGGAGGGCGGGGGACCGTACGCCGGTGGGATTCAGGCACTTATACAATTATCGCACAAAATGAATTTTTCTGGGAAGTTCTTTTGCACAGCGAAAAGATTAACGCACACGTTTATTTAGATACTTCCTGAAATCCATTTTTAAGATATAATATATTTAGGTTATTTTGAAGTTTATACTTGGATTATACGCTGGTTCCACTTTAAATTTCCGTTTCGCGTGGCCACAGAAACCGGCATTTTCAGCGAAGTAAAATCCCGGGAAAATGAATCTTCATAATGCCTCAGACATATTACGGAATCACAGATAAATTTTATACCCGATACACTATAAAATTTCGCTTCTCCAGATTTTGCTTCGCTGAAAATACCTGCTTCGAGAGACGCATAAAACGGAAATTTAAAGTGAAACCAGCATATCAAAAATAAACCTTTTTTTGGAAACAGACTTTATAAAACTTTATCGGATCATGTCAGAACAAAAATTCCTTTTAAAAGAACCACTCACACTCACTTCATTATTTGGGTTCCGTGACCGCTACCAGCGACAGGTCAGTGACACACTGGGAGTGCGTATCTGGGCACGTGAAAATGAAATTTATGTAAACGGCGCACCGGAAGCCGTGCAAAATGCGGTAAACCTTTTTCATATTATGCAGGACAAAATTATTTTACGTGGAAATCTGACGGAAGATGACGTACAGTGTATGCTCTCACAGGTCAGTGAAAATACACCACAAAATTTTATTGGGAAAAGTGGATATTTTGAAACCTTTAATGGAAAACGTTTCCGCCCCAAAACTGCCGGTCAGGCCTTTTATGTTCAGACGATTCAAAAAAATGAAATCGTTTTTTGCGTGGGTCCTGCAGGAACAGGAAAAACATATCTTGCCGTGGCCGCAGCCGTTTCCGCCATGAAATCTGGACAGATTAAACGTATTATTCTCGTTCGGCCCGCGGTGGAAGCAGGGGAAAGTCTCGGTTTTTTACCAGGTGACCTGAAAGCAAAAATAGATCCGTACCTCCGACCGCTTTTTGATGCCCTGCGTGACATGATGGACCCTCAGATGGTACGTCGTATGACAGAAGAAGAAATCATCGAAATGATTCCTCTGGCCTACATGCGTGGAAGGACACTTAATGACGCGTTTATCATCCTGGATGAAGCACAGAATACCACCGCATCTCAGATGAAAATGTTTCTCACTCGCCTGGGACACCATTCCCGAATGATCATTTCTGGTGATATTACACAGATCGATCTGCCACATAACACCACCAGCGGTTTAGTGGATGCCATTAATCGTCTGGAAAATATTCCCCATATCGCCGTGGTGAAAATGTCCGACTCAGATGTGGTCCGCCACGATCTGGTACAAAAAATTGTCCGTGCTTATGAGGAATAACTGCCACATGTCCATGATCCATTTTCCCAATTTTTTTCCTCCGTTTCAGATATTTATATCCGATACACTATAAATTTCCGCTTCACAGACATTTCCGCTTTTCCGACATTTTGCTTCGCTAAAAATACATGCTTCGTGAGACGCATAAAACGGAAATTTAAAGTGGAACCAGTATATATTTTTTATTTCTTATACACTCCAATTATCGTAACTGAATGAACCAAAAATTAAGTCTGCACCTTTTCCCTATTTCCTTTTCCCACAAAACATAAAGAATAAGAAAGAGAAAAATGTCATCAGGAACTTCAAAAGCTCGCGCGAAACGTCTGGCGGCCATGGAATTCGTTCCGACTCGCTGGGGACGTGCCGTGGCGAATCTTCAGCGTGCGGATGTGGAACTGCGCCTGCTGGTGTTTATTCTTTTCATCACGGCGATCGCGATTATCCTTCAGATATGGAATCCACCTTTTCCATATCACACGGGTTATTTAGTAGATCGGGATATCGTCGCGCGAGTAAATTTCCAGGTTTATGATAAAGAAGCCACAGAACGTGCCCGGATGGCGGAGAGAAACCGCGTATTATATATTTTCGATAAAACACCGGACACGATGAAAGAAAGTGTAGACCAGCTTCGGCGCGTTTTAAAAGAGGCCATGGCCCTTAATGCAGAATCTTTTCAGCAGTTACCAGAAAATATTCGCATTCAATTTGAGCCGCTCACTCCCGATTCATCTCCTGCCTCCCTGCCGCCGACCGGAGAATCCGGCAGCGACTGGAATTTTCTGCGCCAGAATCCTTCTCGGACTCATTCCGCCCCGCCGGTATCACCTCCGCCTGTACAGATGAATCCTGCTCCTGTGCCTCCGGCTCCGCAGACTCCGCCTTCCGCGAGCAGCGGTTCAGGTATCTTACACACACCCGAAATAAAGAATACGCCAGAAAAACTGCCAGTGAAAGATCCCGCGGTTCAAGAAAATAAAAATTCTTCCGCTTCTTTCGAAACTCCTTCCGTCCAGGAAAATCGTCCTCTTCCATTACCCATTTCTCCTGCCACATCCATTCCCGTAACGAATCCTGAAAAGATACTTTCGCCAGAAAGAAAGACTGAAACTCCACCGTCTTCTGAATCTCCCCGACATACATCCGAAAAGACGCTTACCGAAGCAGGAACTCTTTCTCATGTAATGGACACCGTAATTCCTGCCCGCGAATTACGCACACAGACCCCGGCTTCCATTTCTGCGACAGACACACATTCTGACATTCAAGAAAACGCAGAAAAAAAATCAGATTCCCCCAGCAGCATTTCAGAAAATACGGAAACATCAGATTCCATCAGGAGTGTTCCAGAAAATGAGGAAAAACCGGAATCCACACGGACGACAGAAATCGTCCATGATCCACCTCTTTTAAAAGAGGAAAAAGCAGAACAGAAAGATGACTCGCCAGAAATTCCTCCACCTTCTGACACACCAGCTGAGAAATTTTCTAAAGAAGAGGGAAATCCACCTTTACTAAAAGCGGATCCTTCAGCCACACCTGAAAAGGAGAACACAGCTACAAAAGAAGCTGGCGGTTCTTCCTCATCCGTCCCCTCCGTTCCAGAAGAAACCGTGGAAATACAGGATCCCGAGAATAAAAGAATAGAAGATTCAGAGGGGAAAAACATACCGGCATCCGTTCCGAATACCACGCCAGAACAGCATAACTCGGCACATACAGCAGGAAGTGTCGCAGCACCTTCTGAAATGGTTTCTGTTACACCGATAAATCCCAGCGTATCCGCAGAAGATAAAAAAGAATCTTTCCCGGAAAAACCTCCGATCACGGTTCCTGAAAACCCTGTCGACATATTTTGTGATCGTGTCGCAGCCATCATGCAGCCATTTTTCCAGAATGGTCTGATGCATCTTTCGGAAGCAGATGAAGTAAAAAAAGATCCTCTGGGACGTGGAAGCCCAATTTATGTAGATATTATGGAATATGATACCGCGAGGTATCTTTCAGGGAGCATGACGCCGAACGGAGGTGCGCTGCCATTTCCTCCTGGCCAAGGAATTTCTGATGGAAATGGACTGAATGCATCCACAGGAAACGGAGTACTGCCCCCTCCGGTTCCTGGTGTTCCTCCGGTGGTGGTCACCACTCAGATACGGAAACAGGTGGCACTTCAGGAATTAATTATAGAATCGAATCTTTATATCCTCCGGGCACTACGAAATGAATTCGGGCGGGAAGTCGGGGAACGTGTTTATTTTTTTATTTGCCGAAACTGGCAGTCTAATTTAAAATTAAACCTGGCGGCCACGCAGCGAGCACTGACCGACGCGGCTAATAAAATTACGGATGTATTTACTCCGTATGAGCGTTCACAAAGAATCGTTTCCATCGGCACGGAAGGTGATCCCACGGTGGGATTAAACCTGAAGCCTCAGCACGTTACTTTACTTCGTGCGGAAAATGATGCTTGGCTGGCCCAGCGAACATTTCGTGAACAGTTTTGTCGCGCACTGGCTGCCATTCTGGTCATCCTGGCCACACTTATTCCCACGACCTGTTATATCGCGTTTACAGAACCTCAGGTTATTACTCAGTGGAAACAGCAGTTTACTCTGATTTTAATAACGATCGTCGCATTATTACTTTCCATCAGTCTTTCGACAGACACCTGGCGTTTTACACTGCTGCCTCTGATTCTTTACAGTCAGCTGGTCACCATTCTGTATCACAGAAAAATTGGTTTAGCCGCAGGATTTACACTGGCCATTTTAATCGCAGTCGGCCTGTCCGTTCCTTTAACTGAATTATTAATGTATTTTGGCGTTCTTTTAGTCTCGGTACTTCCGCTGGACCGTATTCGCGGACGACTTCAGTTCATTAAAATCGGTTTTGCCGCGGGATGCGTTTCTTTTCTGCTGAGTTACAGCAGTGATACGCTGGCCGGACAACAAATCGATAATTTTTACATGCCAGGAGCCACTTTTAATTTTGTTCAATTATTGCTCACGGGTTTTCTCATTCAGGGAATCATGCCCCTTCTGGAAAACTGGCTGGGGATCCTTTCTGACGCACGACTTCTGGAACTGTGTGACCAGTCGAATCCTCTCCTGGGAGAATTAATTGACCGTGCGCCCAGTACATACAGTCATTCCATGGCCGTGGGTTCTCTCGGAGAACGTGCCGCGGAAGCCATAAACTGTGACGGACTTTTAGTACGCGCGGCCTCCTATTATCATGATATCGGGAAAATTTATAAACCGGATTATTACGCAGAAAATCAGTCGATTACGGGGATAAACCATCATCTGGAACTGGAGCCCACCATGAGTGCGCTCATTATTATCGCGCACATCAAAAATGGAGTGGATATCGCGCGGCAGTATAAGTTACCGGAACGAATCATAGACATTATCCAGCAGCATCACGGCACGACGCTTGTGAAATTCTTTTACACGGAGGCCGTAAAGAAAAATGGTAATTCCACGGGACCATTACCTGTCGACGAAAGTACTTTTAGTTACCCGGGGCCTAAACCGCAGACGAAAGAAGCGGTAATCGTTATGCTCGCCGACTGCTGTGAGAGTGCCTGCAGGACAATTGTTGATCCCACACCCAAAAGAATTGAAGGACTGGTCAGTAAAATCGTTCAGGAACGTCTGGATGAAGGACAGTTCGATGATAGTGGAATGACTTTACGCGAACTTCGCGCAGTGGAAGACAGTCTGGTAAAAAGTCTGATTTCCAATTATCATGGACGAATAAAGTATCCAGAAATGAAAAAGGAAGAAAAACTAAAACCAGCTTAAATCGTTTACCGAAAACAGAATCCAGGCGTTCATCATTTCCCTTTTTGCACCTATTTACGTGGCATTTTATACCCGATGCACTATAAATTTCCACTTCTCCGACATTTTACTTCGCGGAAAATGCCGGGTTTCAGATAACACATAAAACGGAAATTTAAAGTGGAACCAGGATTATACATTTCTGATAAATTATCATGATTCTGACTTTAAATTTCCTTTTCACGCAGTCACAAATTCTGAAATTTTATGCATCACGAAATGCCGAAAAATAAAATTTATAGTACCTCGGCTATAAATTTAAGGTGGTACCAGATAAAGTGAAACCTGATATTCCTGATGCACTGTGAATTTCCGATTCCACAGCATTTTACTTCGCGGAAAATGCCTGGCTTTTAAAGTCACACAAAACGTAAATTTAAAGTGGAAACAGTACATTTCACTAAAAATACCGGCTTCCAGAGCCGCACAAAACGGAAATTTAAACGAGAACCGCAGTAAAAAAACAGAGCATATCACAAAATGGTATTCATAAAAATCAGATTACTTTTTTTCTTTCAAAAAAATCACGTCCGTGAAAATTAGAATCACTCATAAAAATCAGGAGAATATATATGGAACAGATTCATACAGAAAAAGCACCTGCGGCGATCGGACCTTACACTCAGGCGATTAAGGTAAATGGCCTGATTTTTACCTCTGGCCAGATCGCGATTAATCCAAAAACCGGAACGGTGGAAAGCACGACGATTGAGCAGCAGACGGAGCAGGTCATCCAAAATTTACAGGCCGTTCTCCAGGCGGCAGGAAGCTCTCTAGAAAAAGTGGTCAAAACGACATGTTTTCTGAAACACATGTCTGACTTCACCGCATTTAATACCATTTACGGAAAACACTTTACTGGAAAACCTGCCCGTTCCTGCGTGGCCGCGAAAGAACTTCCAAAAGACGTTCTGGTGGAAATAGATGTGGTGGCGGAGTGTTAAAATATTATGTTTTGTGCATAAAATCGGAAACATTCCGGCAGTATTCGGAGGCGTAAAATATTCGAAGATGAAAAATTCATACCTGATACACTGTGAATTTCCGCTTCTCCTGCATTTTACTTCGCGGAAAATGCAGGGTTTCAGATAACACATAAAACGGAAATTTAAAGTGGAATCAGGATTATACATCTCTGATAAATTATCATATGACTCTGACTTTAAATTTCCTTTTCACGCAGTCACAAATTCTGAAATTTTATGCATCACGAAATGCCGAAAAATAAAATTTATAGTACCTCGGCTATAAATTTAAGGTGGTACCAGATAAAGCGAAACCTGATCTTCCTGATGCACTGTGAATTTCCGCTTCCACAGCATTTTACTTCGCGGAAAATGCCTGGCTTTTAGATTCACACAAAACGGAAATTTAAAGTGGAAACAGTACATTTCACTAAAAATACCTGGCTTCCAGAGTCACATAAACCTGAAATTTAAACGAGAACCAGTAAAAAAGAAAACTGGGCACCAGTTCACTGAATGCACGCCGATTTTATTCCTGCTTATCTTTAACGCCATAAATTTCACGTTTCGAATATTTTACGCTGCCATACTTTCCCTGTCCACACGAATCAAAAACCCAAAAATGGTGCTAAAAGAAAAATCAAAATATCATGTCTGAACTCATTCCCTCAGATTCTCACTGTGAATATGACGCATTCCTATTTTTTACTTATGGCGGACCAGAATCACTGGCAGAAGTGGATCCTTTTTTGGATCATATTCTCGCTGGAAAACAAATTCCGCCCGGGCGCCGTGAAAAAGTTCGAGAACATTATGTTTTTTTTCATGGGAAAAGCCCCATAAATGCGCACTGCAGAAAACTTCTAAATACACTGCGCACCGCTTTTTCCGCACACCACATTCCCCTTCCCCTTTACTGGTCATGCCGTCACTGCGCGCCATTTTTAAAAGACACTCTGCAAGAAATGGCGAAAGCACGCCGTAAACGCCCTCTGGTTTTCGTTCCCTCTCCTTTCGGCGGATATTTCAGCGAAAGCGTTTATCAAAATATTTTACAAGAAACAGAAAATGACCTTTTCCCAAAATTCGGAACGAACACCCCTCATGCGGAAAAGATACCACCCTTTTCAGATAATGAAGATTTTCTGCAGGCACATCACGCCACTCTTTCCGAAACCATTCTTCGCTGGCACTCCTGCCTCCGCGTGCAGGCACCCGTCACGGACTTATCTTCTCTTGCGGTGCTTTTTACCGCACATTCCACTCCCCATTCTTCCCCAGATACGAAACGGTATTCCCAGGAAGTCGAAACATGCGCAAAAGCAATTTGTGCTCAGGGTATTTCCACAAATATTCCTGGTATACGTGACCTGAAATTACACTGGAATAAAAACGCTTTCCTTACATGGCAGAGTGCCGCAGGTCGGCCGGGAACATGGCTGGAGCCAAATATCTCCGAAACGCTGACAGAACTGGCACACCAAAAAAAGAAAATCATTTTTTTAGTTCCACTCGGATTTCCACTGGATAATATGGAAGTCGCGTATGACCTGGACACGGAAACTGCACGTCTGGCAGAAAATTTAGAGATTTCCTTACACCGAACACCGACCGTCGGACATCACCCTCTATTTATCCAGATGATTCTAAAAATCGTGAAAAAATATCTTTTCAAAAGTCCAGATTTTCCATGATTTCAGACGGAGAGAAACACGATTTCTCCCCGTTTTTCTCACCTCACGGTATTTTTATACCCGATACATTATAAAATTCCGCTTCACCGGCTTTTTTGCTTCGCTGAAAAAGCCTGCTTTAAGGGCCGCACAAAACGAAATTTTAAATTGGAACCAGTATATCTGAAGCCAGATACGTTACACAATTTTTCTGACGCATGATAAATATTCCCATCTCGGATATTTCACGATTTATATACCAGACACCCTATAAATTTTCGCTTCCTCGGCATTTTTGCTTCGCGGAAAAAACCTGCTTTAAGGGCCGCACAAAACGGAATTTTAAAGTGGAACCCGTATAAAATTTCGATTTATGCGGTCACAGAAGCAGAGATATTTTTACGTCACGAAATATACGGAATCACAAAATGCATCATACGTCGAGCATAAAATTATTATCCTTTATCGCAAAATAATCCCCCCCTGGGCACACTGCAGCACCTGTTTCGGAGGCCAGATGGAGGCCTGAACCTCACCGATATGTGCACAGCGTAAAAAGAACATACATAACCGTGACTGTCCGATTCCTCCACCGACTGAAAGTGGAATTTTATCTTTTAACAGCGCATCATGAAACTGCAGATTTTTCCGTTCCACACAGTTTTCCATTTCCAGCTGACGCAATAAAGCATCTTTATCCACGCGAATTCCCATGGAGGACACCTCAAAAGCCATTTCCAAAATGGGGTTCCAGAGAATAATATCACCATTAAGCCCGAAATATCCTGGAAAAGTTTCCGTACTCCAGTCATCATAATCCGGAGCACGCCCATCATGTTTTTTGCCGTCCGAAAGTACACCACCGATTCCGATAATAAAAATGGCACCATATTTTTTTGCAGCTTCTGTTTCCCGTTCTTTAGGCGTTAAGCCAGGATACTGACAGACTAAATCTTCGGCCTGGAGAAAAGTGATTTTTTCCGGCAGCCGAGGAAGAATATGTGGATAATGGTCATATACGTCTTTTTCCACTTCCCGAATCGCATTATAAATTAATTCCACCATTTTTTTCAGAAAATCTAAATTTCGGTCTTCCGCAGAAATCGTCCGTTCCCAGTCCCACTGGTCGACATAAAGTGAATGAATATTATCCAGTTCTTCATCCGCACGAATCGCATTCATATCTGTATAAAGACCAAAACCTGGTGGCATTTTATATTCTCCCAGCTTCATTCTTTTCCATTTCGCCAGAGAGTGTACGACTTCAGCCCGAGCGTCATTCATATCTTTAATGCAGAAGTTCACTGCCCGTTCTGTACCGTTCAGGTCATCATTTATTCCTGTTCCAGAAAGAACAAAAAGTGGCGCGGTCACACGGCGCAGATTCAGCGTACGCGCTAATTTCTCCTGAAAATCTGATTTTAGAAAAGTGAGTGCCTGTTCCATCATATCAGGAACAAGAGTCGGAACATATCCCGGAGGAATAATAAGTGCCATGATGAAAACTCCTTCATAATGTACAGAGGAAACGTATTTATCGGAATTTCAGAAGGACATGAATCCTTCTCACGCCAAAAGTAATTTGCAAAATTCATTCCATTATAACATCTTTTCATTATTTTACCATAAATTTCTAAAATATTTCTAAAAATATAACTTTTTTGAAAAAATTTTATTATAATAACCGTATATATACTTAAGGATTTTAAATTTTTGTAAATTTATAAATAAATATTAAATTATTATCTCCGACAAATTTACATAAATGTAATAAAATTTTTATAGTATTACATTTATGTAATCATAAAATGATAAAATTTTTTAATATATTTTTGGAACATTTTCCACATCTGCCCGATATTTTTAATCAAAAATATTTCATTTCTCCCCGACGCCCTTTAAAACTCACTTTCTTTATGTATAATGACAGAATATATTTATTAAACACACTATGAATTTTTGTATTTCGTACCTCCCGATACTTGAAATATCTGCTTTCCTGGCAGCATGAACTAAAAAATTAAGGTGAAACCGGCATCTCGAAACACGAAATTTTCCTTTCGGTACCCCGGCAGTTTCCTGGCATTTTGAGCTGCCCACCATTTTATACCCGATCCAGCATCATTTCCGCCTCCCCTGTCTGCCGACAGACCGGCATTTTGTTTTACCGGAAATATATGCTTTAAAAACCACACAAAACGGAAATTTAAAAGTAAAACCATACTGGTTCCATATTAAATTTTATGTTTTTTAAGAGAAACTGAGAATGAAAACTTATTATATTCTTCCTTGTCCCTGTGGAAAAAAACACGAGATTCTTCCCACCGAAGCAGGAAATCTGATTACCTGTGAGTGCCAAAATATTATCGAAATTCCGCCATTTCGTGAGCTACAAAAATTGGAAAAAATCGAAAAAACCGAAAATATGCCAGCCATTTCAGAAAGTGAAAATATCCTCGGGAAAGAGGGGGGGATCCGCCAGCAGAGAATCGGCCAATTACTTTTAGCTTTATTTTTGGGGATCTCTTTTTCAGCTTATGGTTTTTTTTGTTACATCACACGCCCCACGTTACCAGAGTTTAGCCGGATGAATGCTTATGAAACCTGGGTCTGGTGGCAAAAATTACGTGCCGGGGTAACGGTTCCCATGGACAGAGATGAATTCTTCCTCTCACACCAAATTGACGTTTCCTGGCGGTGGGTTTACATCATGGCCGCGCTGTCCATTTTATGTTTTATCTGGATTCTGGCGGTTCTGCTGGCTCCTGCAGTAAAAAAAACACGAAAAAAGAAATAATCACCTTTTTTATACCCGATGCACGATAATTTCCGTTTCCTCAGCATTTTTGCTTCGCAGAGAATCTCTGCTTTAAAAAATTCAAAAAACGGAAATTTAAAGTGGAAACAGAATATACAGTTCTGAACGCTGGCACTTTCAGTCAGCCTGATGAAGAACAAGAAAAAACACCGTCTGCGGATCATGCAGATGAAGAGAAAATTCGGCAAGAAAATTTATCGTGCATCGGACACATAAACATACAGGCATATTATGACGACAGAAGATAACACGAATGAAACACTTCCTTTTAGACGAGAAGACGAAATTTCCACGGTTTCTCCAGAAGAAATGACGGTTCCACATGAAAATTCACCTGCGGATCTGGCCAGCGACGACTCTTCTGCTTCGGAACAGGATTCTCCACACACACCTCCTCAAAATATTCCTGAATATTTTTTCGAAGAATTTTTGGGTTCCGGTGCTTACGGTGAAGTCTGGAAGGCACGGGAACTTAATACGGGAAGGTATGTCGCGATAAAAGTTTATACGCACAAGAAAATTCTGGACAGTTCTTTAATCGCTCAGTTATCCCAGGAAGTGGAAAAACTTTCTTTTTTATTCTCAGACCGTTATGTCGTGCAGCTGCTTTCTGTCGGATGGGACGCCACTCCTCCGTATTACGTCATGGAGTATATGGACCATGGCTCTCTTTCCGAAGAAATTCATAAACGGACCTTTAATGTGGATGAAGCAGTTCATTTACTTCAGGAAATCGCCACGGGAGTATATCACGCACACCAGAAAGAAGTGGTACACTGTGACCTTAAACCCGGAAATATTCTGCTGGATCAGGATGGACGTCCCCGGCTGGCAGATTTCGGCCAGTCACGGCTTTCCCATGACATGACACCTGCCCTGGGAACTCTTTTTTACATGGCTCCGGAACAGGCGAATTTAAATGTTACACCAGATATTCGCTGGGACATTTACGCACTGGGTGCCATTTTTTACACCATGCTTATGGGGCATCCGCCTCATTATGATTTAGAACTGGTGGAAAAAATTCATTCTCATAAAAAGCTCACGCGAAAGTTACGCGAATACCGTGAAACACTTCTTCATCTGCCCGTTCCTGTGGATTATCGGATCATCCCGGGAATAAATTCTCACCTGGTGGGAATTATGGAAAAATGTCTGCATCCTGATCCAGAAGAGCGTTTTCAGAATGTGGGAGAACTTTTAAACGCGATCACTGCATACAAAAAACACCGTGCGTTAAAACCTCTGGTCATGCTGGGGGGAATCACTCCTCTGATTTTACTGCTGATGGTAACTATTTTTGTTGCATGGGCATTTAAGACCACCACACAGGACGGCAAAAAAGCCCTCATTACCTCTGCGCTGCGCAGTAATCGTTTCGCGGCAGATTTCGCGGCGAAAACAGCGAATTATGAACTTTTGCGGCGAATAGACGCGGTGGAAAGACTGGCACAGGATCCACTTTTCCGGGAAACAGTCGAATATGCCATTCATTCTTCACCGTGGAAAGAAATTACGGATCACCTTTTGGATCCCACGCTTTCTCCTCAAGAATACGCGAAATGGCAGGAACGTTTTATTCAGCTTCCGCAGCGCGAGCGAATACAGAAAGTAGTGGAATATCTCCTTCCAAAAGATTTCCGCCCCGCAGAATATGAGGGAGATGCACTGGAAGTCGCCACGGTCTCTCCTGTAAAACGCCTTCAGAATCTGGAAATTTCACTTCTGGATCAGGCGATCGTCGACAAAATATCCAAAGATAAAGAAAAAACGGAAGGACAAGAAAATTCTCCTGAAGAAATTACCTCCGACATTTCTGACGTGACTCCCGCGGCACCTACAGATATTTCTGAAGATACACCCACCAATTTACCAGAAAAAACAGATCCGCAGACATTACAATTATCCACTGAATCAGAAGCAGAAAACATTATAATAAATGACGCTTCCACTTCTGATTCTTCAGAAGACTCTGTCACAGAAAAACCATCTTCTGAAAATACGGGCACCGAAACCAATTCTTCACCAAAAGAAATTTCTGTAGAAAATACAGATGAAACTGCAGTTTTTCTTCCCTCCAGAATAAAAACAGATCCTGATGTCATGCGTGGCATCCAAAAAAACATAAAGAAATTACTGCCTGATACCTCCCGGCGCCTGCGAGAAGACGTGGCCTCATGGGCATTTTTGGATTATCGTGGTATTTCCACTGCCCGCATTCCTTTCGCCGTTACGGTGGGAAATGATTTCGCGTGGGCCAGTTTCTTCACCGGAAAAAAAGAAAGTGAAAAACCCGGATGGCGGCCTGCCGAAAACGAACATTTACAGAAATTCCATATTTCGCCCCCTTACCGCAGTCCGATTTCCGGTGAGTGGGTGGTGACTGTCGCCGCGCCGGTATTCAGCATGGATGAGTCCGAACATTTTCTTGGAGTCCTCTCCATGACTGTCGGAATCGGCCGTTTTATTAATAAACAGGATTCCACAAAACAGTTTAGTGTTTTAGTGGATAATCGCCCCGGGAAACGCCAGGGACTTATCCTTCAGCATCCACTTTACGATTCTCTGGTCGCGGGAGGGAAACCCGTCCCCAGTGAATTTTTAGACAGTAAGTTTCATGTGGATATTCAGCAGTTACAAAATATTACAAAATCTCTTCGGGAGGGAAAAAGCTCTATTTTTTATACAGATCCACTCAGTAAAACCGATTATGGAAAACCTTATGATAAGAGATGGCTGGTGGAGTATAAAAGTATCGATCTGGGAAATGGTGAAGAATGGTTAGTCGTCGTTCAGGAGTCTTATGATGATTCCGTGGCATGCGTCCTTCACACCATGGAAGCACAGGTGCTGCGCATAAGCATGATTTCACTCGGCGCATTTTTGACTGTCCTTTTCACCATGTGGTATTTCGCACGCCGTGAAACCCAATTCATCACCTGATATTTTTCACTCACACGATAACGTTTTCATATTCCGATCCACGGTAATTTCCGTTTTCTCCGCGCGCATGATGTTTCGCTGAAAATGC
>JAUNBR010000031.1:0-21659 GCA_030527015.1 Planctomycetia bacterium | reverse complement strand
ATAAAAATATTTACACCCGATCCACGGTAATTTCCGTTTTCTCCGCGCGCATGATGTTTCGCTGAAAATGCCCGGCCTTCAGAACCTCAAAAAACGGAAATTTAAAGGGAAACCAGAGCATAACACAGAATCATTCACAGCTTCCCATCCAGACTGGCTTCCTGAAAATTTAACATGGTGCGGCCAGGCGATAAAAATATTTACACCCGATCCACGGTAATTTCCGTTTTCTCCGCGCGCATGATATTTCGCTGAAAATGCCCGGCCTTCAGAACCTCAAAAAACGGAAATTTAAAGGGAAACCAGAGCATAACACAGAATCATTCACAGCTTCCCATCCAGACTGGCTTCCTGAAAATTTAACATGGTGCGGCCAGGCGATAAAAATATTTACACCCGATCCACGGTAATTTCCGTTTTCTCCGCGCGCATGATATTTCGCTGAAAATGCCCGGCCTTCAGAACCTCAAAAAACGGAAATTTAAAGGGAAACCAGAGCATAACACAGAATCATTCACAGCTTCCCATCCAGACTGGCTTCCTGAAAATTTAACATGATGCGGCCAGACGATAAAAATATTTACACCCGATTCACGGTAATTTCCGTTTTCTCCGCGCGCATGATATTTCGCTGAAAATGCCCGGCCTTCAGAACCTCAAAAAACGGAAATTTAAAGGGAAACCAGAGCATAACACAGAATCATTCACAGCTTCCCATCCAGACTGGCTTCCTGAAAATTTAACATGATGCGGCCAGACGATAAAAATATTTACACCCGATTCACGGTAATTTCCGTTTTCTCGGTATTTTATAGTGTGTATCGAGTATAAAAGAACACACGAGTTCTTTTCATTTTCATTTCGTGCACCGAAGAATCAGAACAGACCTTTTCAAAAAATAGAAACTCTGAAAAGTGAGGATTTATAGTGCATCAGATAAATTTCTCACAAAATACGCTTCCGTATGACGCGCTCTGACCGTTTCCATCTGACACGTTTAAAACAGCTTTATCGTTCCAGAACTCTCCGTTTTACTAAAAAGAAAATACATACCAGACACACTGCGTAAAGAATTATACTCATACTATTTTAGATTTCAGCTTTTAAAACCTCCGTCGGAGCCACGCACCACGGTGCCCGTGTTCTCGTGAAAATAAAAATTTAAACGAGAACCGGTATGAAATGAAAATGAGCATTCATAAACACTCGTTTTCCGTATCATGTAAAACTGTCCATCACTTCTTTTGGTGCGGGGCCATACGTGTGCGGTTCCATGGTAAAACTGGCACGTCCCTGGCTGAGACTGCGAACAGCATTCGAGTAACCAAATAAATTTTCCAGAGGCGCATCCGCATCTATCACCGTATTCTTTCCACGCATGAACGTATGATTTATCACCGCGCGTCGCTGCAAAAGATCATTCACGATATCCCCCACACATTCATCCGGAGTGGTAACTTCCACCTTCATAATAGGCTCCATAAGATGCACCCCGGTCTCCTTAATCGCTTTACTGAATGCGTCTGCGGCGGCGATTCGCACAGGAACATCATTCTCCGTATCCATTTCATTAAACGCCAGACGCGTAATCGTTATTTTAGAACGAATTAACGGAAAGCCAAACATTCCTCCTCCCGCGCCCTGCTCTTTTAACGTCTGAAGAGCCGCCTCCAGTAACGGAAATGGACAGCCTGGAATAATCGCACTGTCCGGAATAACAAGAACAGATTTATCCGCCGCAGGATTCGGTTCCACTTTTATGGAAACCTCCGCGAATAATACATTCTCACCCACTTTCCGGTTACAGACACCCGTGGTTTCCACAGAGGCAGAAACCGCTTCTCGAAAACTCACCCGTGGTTTCCGCACGCGCACATTTAACTTATGATCCCGCAGTAATTTATGCTTTATCACTTCCAGGTGAAGCTCTCCCATTCCGCTGATGAGCGTCTGACCCGTTTCCTGATTCATGACTGCCTGAAAAGTCGGATCCTGCCGCCGCATGATGTCCAAAACTTCATCCAATTTTTTTCGCTCTGCAGTCGTCTGCGGCTCAATCGCCATGGAAATGACCGTCTCAGGAAAATCGATCGACTCTAAAATGATAGGAGATTTCGGATCACATAACGTATCCCCCGTCACGGAATGACGTAACCCGATAACACCGATAATATCTCCTGCCGACGCTTCCGGAATCAGCTCTCGGCTGTCCGCCAAAATCCGCCATATCTGAGGGATATTCTCCTTTTTATTATTTCTTGCATTTAACAGTTTCGAATTCGCTTTAATGGAACCTGAATAAACACGAATATAATATAAATCTCCATGACGATTCGAAACGATTTTAAATACCAGACCACAAAAAGGTTCTTTTGGATCCGCTCTCCGGATAAATTTCGAAGAAGGAATTTCACCGGGTTCACGAGGTAACGGATTTTGAGGGTCCATTCCCTCCACGGGAGGAACATCTCCTGGGCTGGGTAAATACTCAAGAATCGCATCCAAAACAGGCTGGACTCCGATATGATGAAGTGCCGTACCACAAAAAACAGGTACGATCATGGCGTGAATCGTAGCCTCCCGCACCACATGATGAATTAATGTCACTGGAACATCCTCTTCCGATAAAAGAAGCTCCATTAATTCATCACTGTGCATGGAAAGCTCATCCAGCATCTGTGCACGCCATAACTCTGCATCCTGCTGCATATCTTCAGGAATCGGGCAGACGTCAAATTTTTCGCCATGACTCTCCTTATCATATACCAGCATTTTCATTTCCACGAGATCTATAATCGCGCGAAAGGGATTACTGGCATGCTCTGGACCACTTCCCACAGGAATCGTCATCGCCACGGGATTCGCCTCCAGGCGTCTTTTTATCTCGGAAAAAGTTCCATCAAAATCTGCACCCTCACGATCCATTTTATTTATAAACGCGATTCGTGGAACATGATACTTATCCGCCTGGCGCCATACCGTTTCACTCTGTGCTTCCACACCTTCCCTGGCACTAAAAACGACCACCGCCCCGTCCAGCACACGTAAACACCGTTCCACCTCCGCCGTAAAATCCACATGGCCTGGTGTATCAATTAAATTAATACAATAATCCTTCCACTGAAATGTTACCGGTGCAGAATATATGGTGATTCCACGTTTCTGCTCCTCCTCATCAAAATCAGTAGTCGTCGTACCTTCATCGACCTGCCCCACTCGGTGCGAAAAATGCGCGTAATACAGCATATTTTCCGTTACTGTCGTTTTTCCCGCGTCTATATGGGCGATAACTCCAATATTTCTTATCTTTTGTATATTATTAGTCATGTGAAATCTGGACAAAAAAACTAAAAAACACAGATACCTTCTAGCTTCACGTGGAAGGAATACCGCTTTTCCTTAAATAATCATTTCGCGCAGTCATGGACATACGCAGGCTCTTATGTATCATGAAATATCGGCCTGCCGCCAGCGGACAGATACACAAAAATATAGTGTCTCCGGTATATACTGGTTCCATTTTAAAATTCCGCTTCCCCGGCTTTCTTACTTCGGGGAAAATACCTGCTTCAGAGCCACACAAAACGGAAACTTAAAGGAAGTCAGTATATATTATACAGTAAAAGTTAAAAAAAACAATTACGGATCCCTTACGCTAAAATTCCATTAAAGTGCATTCTGAAGTGCATGGATGGCTTTCCGGTGCTTTTCCATTAAACTTTTGTTTCCATACGCCTTATACACTTTCACTAAATTCTCATGGTATTCCACCTGATTTTTAACACTTTTATCTTTTTGAAGTAATCTCGTAAATATTTCCCCTGCACACGAATAATCTTTTTTTCGCGCTTTTTCCAGTACTTCTGTTTCCGCTTTTTTTAAATAATACTCCCCCAGACCGGCCAGTGATTTAATATGGTCTGGAAGCATTTTTTGAACTTTTGTAAAATCATGAAACGCTTTTTCCAGCATATTCTGTTCTAAATATAAAATACCACGTTCTGTCAGAATCACAGGATGATCGGGAAAAATATCCAGCGCCAGAGTAAAATTTTTGATCCCTTCTTGAACATCTCCCCCAAAGATCGCGGTAACCGCCAGCTGATAATAACACGCCATGCGCAGCTCATTTTCCCGTGCCGAATTTCCTTTAATCATTCCCAGCGCAGTGGAAATATCCTTTTCCGCTTCCCGTGCCTGTGTATAAATATCACGCCGCATCATGCCTCGGTAAAGATATGCCTGGACGCATTCTGGCGCTTTCTGAATAATTAAATTTAATTGCTCCCGTGCTTTATCACATGCGTGTTCTTCTCTTTTAGTCACAAAAAATAATCTTGCCTGCTCGGCCAATAAAATGGAATTCTGAGGATCCTCCTTTAATAATTCCTGGAGCCCTTCATACGCGAAATTATATTTTTCCTGCGTATTTTCTTCGCAGGCCACATTTACCTGAATCAAAACACGTTCCCATTTTATTTCCGATAAACGAGAATCTTGCGTTCCAGCCATTTTTTGTTCCAAACGTATATATTCACTCAGAGCCTGAGAATAAAAACGTATCTGAGCACACATCTGAGCACACGCATACCCCACGTCTAAAAGCTCTTCTTCATTTTTTGAATGCCCCAAAAAATACTGATAATCACCATATGCCCGAGCATATAATTTCATTTCACGACAGACTTCCGCACGCTGCCGATATACATCCACTGCGGAAGGATTCTGCTTTAAATATGCCGTAAATCGGGAATCCGCCTCTTCCCATTTTTTCTCTTTCACCGCCTGATGCGCCGACGCTAATAATTCCTCCGCAGACGGTACGATCTGTGTGGTAACATCTTCAGGTTCTTCTTTTTCCGTTTTTACACGTTCAGTTTCCGTTTTCTGATGTTCCTCCGTTTTTACATGTTCAGTTTCCGTTTTCTGGCTTTCCTTTTTCGTTTCCTCCGTTTTTATAACTTCAGAAACATCTTCGCTCAGTGCATCCGGTTCTTCCACGGAGGGAACTTCCACCGTCTCCTGAAATGACGAACTTTCCTGACCCGACAATTTTTGTTTATCCGAATCAGCATCCGTAAAATGGGCTTCCGCCGTCCCTCCCGTTTTTTCTAAATCTTCCTTATTCTGGATTTCTTTATCGGAAACCACATCATTTCCAGCAGATTCACGCTCTTCCGGATTCATTTCCGAAGGAGAAACTCCCGAAGCACCTGGTACCTGTTTCTCCGAATTTTTTATGACCGTTTCACTCTCCGGAATTACCTCAGGTTTCTGCGTTTCTTCATATTCAACAATTTTTTTGCTTTCGGGTAAATCTTTTTCACGTAAAAACTTTTCTCCAACAAAAAGCATAAGAAGAATAGAAAGTACGACAAAACTCACCATTACCACCGAAATGACAGGACGCTTCCTTTTTTTATTATCCTGCTGCTTCATCCAGTCTGGATTCTCCAGCGCACGAATGAACTCCGCACATGTATGAAAACGTTCTTTCCGATTCTTGGCCAGGGCTTTTTGTAAAGCCTGATTCACATATTCCGGTAAACTCTCAATTTTTTGTGGCGTCTTGTTCAAAATCTGAAATCCCAGAACCTGAATGTCATTCGCCACAAAAGGTAAATGCCCTGCAAGAAGTTCATACGCCACGACAGCCAAAGAAAACTGATCCGTCTGTGCATCCTGATATTCTCCGCTCCACTGTTCAGGAGACATATACGGAAGCGTGCCGGAAGTGGTGTTTATCTGCGTTACAGTCGAGAGTACCATACTCGTCTGTAAATCCGCCACCAGACCAAAATCAATTAACTGAACACCATCTCCCTCATCCCGACTGACCATAATGTTTTGAGGCTTTACGTCTCGGTGCATTACTTTTTTTGTATGAGAGTAATCCAGTGCATCTGCGATCGGCGCCAAAAGCCGCGTTAATTCTGTAAGGGGAAATGTACCATGCTCTCTGACGTACTCCTCATAATAATCCTGTAACGTCTCCCCCTCTATATATTTCATTACGATAAACGCACCATAAACCGGATCCTCCTTCATGGCATACATGGGGCATATGTGCTGATGCTGTAAACCATGAATCCGATAAAACATTTCCTCCACGCGCCTTAATTCCTGTTCCGCGTTTTGGATATCCGGTGCGACGACTTTTATCACGACATGACGCAAAAATTTTCCGTTACTTAATTCGTCCGCCTTCCATATTTCCCCCATTCCTCCACGTCCCAGACGTACCCGAAGTACATAATCTTCTGAAAGAATGTCTCCCGGCGATAATGGATGACGTTTTTGTTCCGCACCTGAACCACCAGAATCTGTCCCAAAATCGATCGTTTCTCGGAAATTTTTTTCAAAAGCACTCATTCTTTATTCCTAATTTTCCATACCATGTTTATTTTTTATATTTTACCTTCCAAAGAATGAATATGCAAGACAATTTCTCGTAAAAAATAGGGATTTTCTAAATTTAACTATAAAATAATTTTGTATAATGCACATCCGTTTACCTTTCCCCCTCTTTTACCAGTTTCTAAACGGGTTTCTCTTAAAACATTTTAATTCCGAACAGATATTTCGTATTTCGTAAAATCTTTGAAAAGCAGATCTTTTTTAATCCACCTAATTTTTATAATTACGTCCGTTCTAAATTTTTAGACCATAATTATCTCCGATACACTATAAAATTCCGCTTCTCCGGCATTTTGCTTCGCTGAAAATGCCTGTTTTCAGAACCGCACGAAACAAAAATTTAAAGTGGAATCAGTATAAAATCTTAATCCGTAAAACGATGAAATTTCGTTTTCCGATATTTTCTGAAAAATGCCAGGGAAGTGAAATTTATCGTACATCGGGGCATAAAAGCAGCGAAAAATAAAATTATCTCACAAAACTCTTGCCAAAAACAGAAACACACAGTATACTTTAATAATTATATAACATATATTTTTCCTAAATTATTTATTTCTAAAATACGAAAATATTTATTTCCAAAATACGATAAATTTCTGATTTTCCGGCATTTTACTCCGTGGGAAAAGCCTGTTTTCAGAACTGCACAAAACGAAAATTTAAACGAGAATCAGTATAATATACAGCTAGTTTTCGATTATTGTCCTATAATTTATTAATAAATCACTTTTTTTTCATTTTTTCATGATTCATTTAACACCCGAACAGCCTTCGGATTTTTCAGAAGATACATCATCACCTCCAGATCACACATCACAGGAAAATCCCATTAAAACACAGAAATCAGAAAACGCAGAAAATTTTGATTCAAAAATTTCTCTGGAAGAGTTTTCCCCGAAAGGTAATTCTGATTCTGGAACGCAAAATTTAAATGTCTCTTTAGATTCTCTGAATGCAGACACCCCGACACATTCCACACCATGTGAAACAGGTACAAAAAAAGAAAATTTATCGGTGGAGACGTCCATTTTACCCCTGGACAGTCAGTCTCTGCAGGGGAAAAAAGTCCGATTTATCGGTCATTTTGGCAGTATGTCTCAGCAGGAAATCGCCAGAATTTTACGTGAAAAGGGGGTAAAAATCGTAACTTCTCCCTCTGAACGTGTGGACTGGCTCATCGCGGGAGAGAGAAAAAGTCCATTTCACCGGCACTCAAAAAATTCAGAGGAAGACTGGCTGATTCCCGAAATTCGAGATGCGGTGGACGAGGGACGTATCCGAATCGCCACGGAAAGCCAGCTTTTACAGCAGCTTTATCCAGAAAAAAATCAAAAACCGCTTACGTCTCTGTACACGCCACATATGCTGGCGGACCTTTTAGGTGTCAGCACACAGACCGTACGCCGGTGGATGATGCTGGGTTTTATCGCTCCGGCACGAACGATAAAACGCCTTCCATATTTTGATCTGCATGAGGTTTTTTCTGCACAGCGTCTGGCCATGCTCTTAAATCATGGGGTTTCCATGCCCCAGCTGGAGCGAAATTTAATGGCATTTCAGCAGCAGAACCCACATATTCTTGACCAGCTGGCCGACTGTGAATTTATTGTGGATGGACAAAAAATGCTCATTCGGACAGGAAAAACATTAATTGAGTCGTCCGGACAGTACTGTTTTGATTTTGAACGTGCCGAATCAGATTCTCCGCTTTCTCAGACAGCACCTCATTTTTCTGTCCTTCCTTCTCAGGAAAACCGTGAACTCCATCAGAAAAAAAGTATTTTACCTCTTCATGAGGATATTCAGGACTTTTTAAAAATTTCTCCTTCTAACCATTTTTTAGATTCTGCTCTTTCCGCAGAGCGCGAAACTTTTTTGTTGGAAAATGATGCTTTACGTGCTATTTTTCCACAAGATACGTCCCGATTATTCAGAGAAAACAAAGATTCTTGGTATATTTATCGCACCACCGCTCTGGCTCTGGCAGACGCTGGAGAGCTGGGAAAGGCAGAAGAAATTTACCGCACGATTCTGCTTTCCACCGGTTCATCTGCCGAAGACTGTTTCGAACTGGGAGATATTCTTTATCGTCAGCATAATCTTCTTGGTGCCCGAGAACGTTTTTCCATGGCCGTGGAAATGGACGAAGATTTTGTAGAAGCCCGTGTCAGTCTGGGATGTGTCCTGGGAGAATTAGGAGAGCTGGATCTGAGTATTTCTTCTCTGGAAGGAGCGATCGCCTTTCATCCGGATTATGCAGACGCATATTATCATCTGGCGAAAATTCTTGCAAAATATGATCGAAAAAATTATGCTGAAGAATGCTGGCGCCGATATTTGACTCTGGTGGACACGAATTCTCCCACCGCCCAGGAAGTTAAATCTTATTTAGCACAGATGACGACGGAAGAATTAAGGGATATTTCCTCGTTCGAACTAAAGTCTCCAAAATAAAAACCCTTTTATAGCGGCCACATCCTTATTTTGCACATACAGATTCTAATTTTATACTGCTTCTGCATTAAATTTTCGTTTTTTGTTTCGCTGAATGCCTGTATTTTCGGCGAAGCAAAAAAGCCAGCTTTTAGAGCCGTGTAAAACGAAAATTTAAAGTGGAAACAGGATGTGTACTTCAGATATGCACCCGATGCATTATAAATTTCCGCTTTTTCAGCATTTTTGTTTCGCTAAAAATACCGGATTTTTGAGTCTCTTAAAACGAAAATTTAAGGTGGAAACAGAATAAAACCATCTCTGAATCTCGCAGATGAAACTCAATTTACCGTAAATTCTTCTCTTGTCACTTTTCATAAAAATGGTTATACTGATTTTACTTTAAATTTCCGTTTTATACTGCTTCCACTTTAAATTTTCGTTTTGTGCGGTTCCGAAAGCCGGCATTTTCGGCAAAGCAAAATGCCGGAGAAGCGGAATTTTGCGGAATTTTATAGTGTATCGGGTATAAAATACACCGATTTCATTTTAGTTCCACTTTTATTCACATTTTGTACAGATACAGACATCTTCTGACATTTTATACGCCAGTTCCTATAAATTTTGGGATTCCCTGTCCGCCGGCAGACAGGTCCGCATTCCGTTTCATAAAAATACGCGAAGCAGCAGGCATAAAACTGGAAATTTATCGTACATGGAGTATTTCCTGTTTTCACTTTAAATTTTCGTTTTGTGCGGTTCCGAAAACAGGCATTTTCAGCGAAACGGAATTTTTTTATAGTGTATCGGGTATAAAATAACATGATTCCGTATTATATATTTCGGTACTTAAATTAAAGCACGCGTAATTCTCGTTTTCCATTTTTTATTTCTTGTTATTTTTACTTATTCATGTCATTTTCGGTTTCTCTGGACATTTTTCGTGGACCTGTCGACCTGCTTTTATACCTTATCCGAAAGCAGGAAGTGGACATTATGGAAATTTCTCTTCAGAAAATCGTGCAGCAGTTTCTTGAATATGTAAATATCCTGGAATATATCGATTATACTCTCGCGGGTGATTTTATCGCCATGATTAGTCTTTTAATGGAAATGAAATCTTTTGAAGTATTTCCAGGAAATGATGAAGTCGAGGAAGAAGTGGATAACACGCATGAGGATCTCGTGCATCAGCTTTTACAGTATAAGGAATACCGGGATGCCGCGTATTTACTGGAAGAACGCAGCCGGCGGTGGCAGCAAAATTACGCGCGGCTTTCGAATGACTGTCCGCCCCGGGAACGTGATCTGGCGGAAGAACCGATTATGAATGTGGAACTCTGGGATTTAGTCAGCGCTTTCGGACGAATTATTCAGGAAGCGCAGGTAAACTCTCCCACGACCGTCATATATGACGAAACTCCTATTTATACCCACATGCAGCGGATTCAGCAGCGCATTCAGCAGCAGGGAAGTACGACTTTCTCCGAATTATTTTCGCCTGGAATGCATAAAACCACCATGGTCGGAATCTTTCTGGCCACTCTGGAACTGGTGCGGCATTTTCATGTTTTAGTAGAGCAGTATACGCTTTTCGGAGAAATCTGGTTACACCCAGGCGAATCATGGAATCCTGACGAAAAAATCGAAACAGCAGATGAATACTCTAATAATATTTAAGCACCGGTAACATTTAAGTACCGGCTCCATAATATGCCCCGTCTCTGTGTTTACGCTGAAACCACGCTCTGTTTTTCTTTTTTTATCCGTCCGAATTCCCCTTATACTGGCTCCACTTTAAATTTCCGTTTTGTGCTGCTCTGAAAGCAGGCTTTTTCCGCGAAGCAAAAAAGCTGGAAAAGCGGAATTTTATAGTGTATCGGGTATACTCCGAAACCACGCCCTGCTTTTCTTTTTTTATCCGTCCGGACTTCTCTTATACTGGTTCCACCATCTTTTCAAAAATAGATTCCCCGTAAGTTCCCGCCAAAAATAGTTCACCGTGAATCCAGATTATATAAAGAAACCTGTTTTAGATTACTGATTTTCGCGACCAGACTTTCAGGAAAAACCTGTAACCGTGTATTAAAATTCGTCGCGATATTATTATAATATGTCCGCGCGAGCATTATTTTATTTTCCGTATTTTGAAGCTCTTTTTGTAGAGCCATAAACGCTTCATCCGCTTTCAGTACAGGATACCGTTCCACCAAAACTTTCAGTAACTGAGAGCCTCTTCTTTCCGAAAACTTTTCATGAATCGGTGCTTTTTTTCGTGCGCCGGCACGTGGCTGGCGCTCTCCCCGAAGTTTCGCGACTAAATACTGCACGTGCTTTTCATGAACTTTAAACCCGCGAACCACCTCCACCAGCTGAGGGATCAGATCATTTCTGCGTTTTAGCTGCACGTCTATATTACTAAAAGCCTGTGACACCCGATTTTTTATCATCACCAGACCACAGTGCACAACATAAGCCCATCCAAGATAAAACAGCGTGAAAAAACTCAAAACAGGAGACGCCACCAGCAAAATTTTTTGAAATGTCACTTCTTGCTCATAAATAAACGCAGTGTATAATCCCGCGCTTATGACACCCGAAAATAAGACCCCCAAAATAAAAAGCAGCACGAGTCCTGTAATATGCCCCGCAGAAACGGATTCTTCTTTCCGGTGAGTAATTAAAAACATCGGCGCATCCGGAGAATACGCAATAATCGGGTTACCTCCTCCGTCCTCCGGTACAGACGAATAACCCATAATATAAATTTCCTGCCCACAGGGTAAGGCAGATTCAGAAAAAGTACGCTCATATGTGGAATCTGGAATACTCCCAGCCGGTCCTTTCTCATAATAAAGAGGATCCTCGGGAGTTACACTTTCACAAAAAAGTGCCACCGTTTCTAAATGCGCTCCGGCAGGATTCACCAGAATATGCCCTTCTTCATCATGTACCTGAAAATTCTGAATCTGAGTATCTGACGCGATAACCTCCACTCCGGTTTTTAAAACCTTACGTGTACACCATCTTTTCTCTTCCTCATCATAATAAGATTCTGTCTCCCATCTTTCCCAGTTTTCAGTAATCTCCCAAGAATAATATACACATTCCGTTTCCGTAAGATAAGAAACCAGAGGCCTGGGTGATTTCACGACTCCCTTCAGCTCCACCAGACCAATAAAAACGCCATTCGTTTTACTAAAAGGAATACTGTCTATTATGATTTTTTTATAATAATTTGAATATGCATGGTAAACCCCTAACATTATAAGTGATAAAATTACCAGAGCACACAAAATAAGCGAAAAAATATCATCTGCCATTTAATTCCTCATCCCTTTTTTTCGCCAAAATTTTCCTGTCATACCCAGATTTCAGCTAAATTTATACTGGTTCTCGTTTAAATTTCCGTTTTTTGCGGCTCTGACAGCAGACATTTTCAGAGAAGCAAAAATGCCGGAAAATCGGAATTTTATCGTACATCGGATATAAAATCCACAAAAATAAATCGTCTCCCCCCAAAAATCTTCTCCCCGACACATAAAAATATTATACCATATCCTTCCGTTCATTACCATATCCATCTGATTCCACTTTTAATTTTCACTCGCATTTCGTCAAAATTTGGTATTTTATCTCGATCCATATAACTTTCCGCGTTCCCTGTCCGCCGGCAGACAGGCCAGAGAGTATTTTTGCTTCACGAAAATGCCAGCTTTCAGAGCCGCAAAAAACGAAAATTTAAAGTAAAACCAGGATTAATACCACACTATTTAAAAAACCGGAGATTTCTGAGCATCATATATGTCTCTGTTTTCAAAACAGTATTCTTTTTAAACCTGCTTGACAAAAAAAGCGTCAGACCGTAAAATACGGACATACCTTTTAGATTCCTATTATACTCGATGCACTATAAATTTCCGCTGCCCCTGTCTGCCGACAGACAGGACAGAACGAAAATGGAAAAAGAGAAATCTTCCCGTACGCCAAATATTTAAAATAGTTTCATAATAAATTTTGTTTTGGCCAGCTGCCAGAGCATACAGTTTCATGAAAACAGACATTCATGTACATAAAATTCTGCGAAAGCAAAATTTCATATGTATCCGATCCAAAATTTATTTTCAGGAATTTTTACGTTTATGTACAAAAAAATTATTATACTCCTGTCATTCTGCTTACTTTCACTTATCATCATTTTTGGATGTCTGCTGGCTTTCGGCGTTATTTCCCCCTCTCTTTTTGGAACATTCCGGCACGCTCAGACCACGGAACGTGAATTTCAGGTGGAACTTCCCTTCAAAAAAACCATCACGAAACTGGCCTTTTCTGACATTCAGGAAAAAATGATGCAGGATCTCGGAGTCCGTATTTTAGAATCTGAAAAAAAAGAGAATAATATTAATTTCGCCAGCATATTAACCGGGAACCTTAACGCAGAAATGACAGAACGGGTTCTTGTCGAAAAAGAAGATGCCCGACTGGGGAAACTCCTTCTAAAAATGGAGATTCTGACGAAGGTAACCCCTCAAAAAGTCGAGATTATCTCCCAATTAATGGAACCTGGTGAAAAAGTGAAGGGTCTTCAGCAAATTATTACGATTTCTCCTCTGCCATCAGAAAATATGACGGACGCAAAAAAAACTGTGATTTCAAAAAAATCCATTTCTGACCAAGATCCCATTCCTTTAGAAGAGACGTCCGATTCAGCAGAAAAAACCGAAAAAAAGAAGGATTCTTTCGCTTCATCATTTTTTAAATCAGTTTCCGCCGCGACAGGAATAAAGCAAAATAAAACACCGGAGAAAACTCATATTCACATTAAATATTTTACTGATGTCCTTATTCCATATCCGGAAATTTCTTTTATTCGAAAAGAAGTCGTGCGTCAGGTAAAGACGGAACATGAAAAAACAATAAATATTCTTGAACGCCTGTTAAAAGAAACCTGTGAAAGTAAATAAACTTATCATACCCTGACGACAAATATTTTTAAATGACACTTATTTCACTTTAAATTTTAAACGAAAGAAAAAATGGAAATTTTAAAATACCCTCATCCGATTTTAATGCAGAAATGCCTTCCCTTAAAACGCGTGGACTCCGAGTTACTGAACATGATCGAAGAAATGTTTACTCTCATGTACGAAACGAAAGGTGTGGGTCTGGCCGCGAATCAGGTGGGGCTCCCATACCGTTTTTTTGTCATAAATCCCTCGGGTGACCCAGAAAAAAAAGAACAGCAGCGTGTTTTCATTAATCCGGAAATCACCCTGGGAAGTGGTAAACCGCTGGAAGATGAAGAAGGATGCTTAAGTTTTCCTGAAATTTATTCTCCCGTACTGCGTGCGCCAAAAGTCACGGTTCGTGCGTACGACGAAAAAGGAAATGAAATCCGAGAAACTTTTGAAGGTTTTATAGCACGAATTATTCAGCATGAATATGACCATCTGGATGGAATCAGTTTCGTTCACAGACTAAACGAAGATGAATACGAAGAAATTCGTCTGGACTTACAAAATATGGAAACAGATTATGCGAAAAAGAAAGCAGACGGTGAAATTTTACCTGACTCCGAAATTACGGCACAGGTGGAAATGCTACTAAAAAAATGGGCGTAATTATACCCGATACACTATAAATTTCCACTTTCCGAGTATTTTGCTTCGCTAAAAATACCTGCATTCAGAGCCTCATAAAACAAAATGTAAAGTAAAATCAGCATTTCTTCTGCATTTCATCATATGTATATAAAATGCCTGAAAACATAAACACTAAACTGGAATTTAAATTAAAACAGAACCGGTATACAGAGTAAAATATATAAGGAGTCCTCATGCGTCTGGCAGTTTTTGGAACGGGCCCTTTTGGAATGCCCTCCATGGAAGCACTTTACCATTCTTCTCATCAGATCGTGGCTCTGATTACACAGCTTCCCCAGCAGGCACCTTCCCGAAAAGCACTGGAAATTCCGGAAATCGCGCGTTTCGCTCAGGAACATGACATTCCGATTTTCCATTTTCAGAACGTGAAATCCCCCGAAGCGGTAACCTGTCTGCAGAACTTAAACGCCGATTTATTTTTTGTCTGTGATTTCGGGCAGATCCTTTCTCAGGAAGGAATTCGCGCCGCAAAATATGGTGGAATAAATCTTCATGGTTCTCTCCTGCCGAAATACCGTGGCGCGGCGCCCGTACACTGGGCCATGCTTCATGGTGACGCGGAAACAGGAATTACTGTCATTCACATCACGCCGACAGTAGACGCCGGCCCCATTTTATCCACCGAAAAAACGCCCATTTTTTATAACGAAACACATCCGCAGCTGGAAGAACGCCTGGCGAAAATAGGCGCAAAACACGTCCTGAACGCAGTCGAACGTTTCGCCGCCGGAGAAGAAATCACAGGAACCGCCGTCTCTCAGGATCCCGCGCTGGTCAGTAAAGCACCTAAAATCAAAAAATCACAGGCGGAAATCCTCTGGAACCGCTCTGCAGAAGAAATCCGAAATCAGATCAGGGCTTTTGATGCATGGCCCCACGCCTTCACTTTCTGGCAGCGAGACGAGAATAAACCGCCCATACGTCTTATTTTGAAGGCCATTCCAGATATTTTAAGTACTTCCGATTTTCACCTGCTTCCTGAAAAAAAACCAGAAGACCTTCACTTATCACCGGAAACCCTTCTGCCCGGCACGGTATTAAAAGCCGACGAAACACTCCTGATTAAAACAGGAACAGATATTTTATGTTTCCACGGTGTTCAGCCATCCGGGAAAAAAATGATGAGTATTTCAGAATTCATACGAGGATACGGCCTGAAGCCCGGGCAAAAACTGGGATAATATTATAATTATAATGTACTGGGTTCATTTATACCTGATGCACTATAAAATTCCGCTTCTCCGGCATTTTTACTTTACTAAAAATGTCTGCTTTCAGAACCGCACAAAACGGAAATTTAAAGGAGAAGCACGATGACTGACTCCATTTTTAAATTTTACATGAAAGGAAAAATAACATGAAAGTCGCGACTATTAAAACGAATCGTGGTAATATTCGTCTGGAACTTTTCGCGGATAAAGTCCCAAACACCGTGCAAAACTTCGTGGATCTGGCGAATAAAGGTTTTTATAACGGCCTTAAATTTCACCGCGTCATTCAGGATTTTATGATTCAGGCTGGATGTCCTCACGGCACGGGCACGGGCGGTCCCGGATATACTTTCGCGGATGAATTTCATCCCGACCTGCGCCATGACGGTCCCGGCGTCCTGTCCATGGCGAATGCTGGGCCGAACACGAATGGTTCTCAGTTCTTCATTACGCATGTCGCGACTCCCTGGCTGGACGGGAAGCACAGCGTTTTTGGTAAAGTTCTCTCCGGGCAGGACGTGGTAAACGCCATTCAGCAGGGGGACATCATGGAAAGCGTAACGATCACTGACGAATGACCTTTTGACTGACACTTTTTATTTTCGACACATCATTTCTGATTTTCCGGCATTTTGTTTTCCCGTCTCCCGGCGGAAATATACCGGCGTTCCTTTTAAAATTTTCATTTTCTGCGGCTCAGAAACCAGATATTTTCAGCGAAACATGCAGGGAAATCGGAAATGCATCGTGCATCGGGTATAAAAATAGACATTTTCCGCGAAGCAAAATGCCTGCTTTCAGAACCGCACAAAACGGAAATTTAAAGTGGAATCAGTATATATCAGGCACACTATAAATTTCCACTTCCTCGGTATTCTTACTTCACCAAAAATAATGACTTCCACTCCCATAAAAATGAAAATTTAATGTAAAATCAGCATAATCTTTTCGCATTCATGTTTTGTATATTTCATTATTTCACACATTTTTTCTCACCTTATGTTTTGGAGTTTATCCCCGATGTATGATACCTTTCCCCTCCCCCGTTTTTCCAGACACATGTTCTCACCTAAATTTATTCTGTTACAGCTCACCGTATTTTCTATTTTTAAAACTGCGATTCTTTATGGAGAAATTCCACAAAATCCGTCACCATTTTATTTACCGTGTGTCGCGCACCGTGGATTTTCAGCGATTAAACCCGAAAATACCATGATCGCCATGAAGGCGGGAATAGAAGTGGGTGCAGATGGAAACGAAATGGATGTCCGACTCTCCGCGGACGGCATCCCTTTCCTTATTCATGATGACAGCTTAAAACGTTATACGGGTGAGCAGATAAATCCATGTAAATTAACCATAAAAGAATTACAGACGCGGGATGTGGGCAGTCATAAATCTGCAGCATTTAAGGGAGAACCGATTCCGACTCTTGACGAGATAATCGCGATTCATGTCGGAACAAAAACCATACCGGTAATAGAATTAAAGCAGGATGGAATGGAAGCCCAGACGCTGGAAGTTCTTAAAAAATATAATATGGTGAAAAAATCAGTGATTATCGCTTTTTCCGCGAATGCCTGTAAAAAAATGCGTGAACTGGAACCTGATATTTTTATTGCCTGGCTTTCTCAGTGCAAGAAAAATGAACCTTTAGACGTTTACGCTGAAAGAATTATTCGTACCTGTAAAGACTGTAACATAAATGCCGTGGACATGCAGCACGGCGAAGTAAATCGAGAAATCGTCGAAAAACTGCATTCCGCTGGTCTGACGGTTCTCTGCTGGACTGTGGATCAGCCAGAGAGAATGCGCCAGTGTATCGCAGCCGGTGTGGACAGCATCACCACGAACCGTCCCGATAAATTATTGGAAATTCTAAAAGAAAAAGAAAAAGAAAAAGCACCTGTCGCTTCCCGTTAATTCCGTGCCACCCGTAAGCCATATTTTATACCTGATGCATATAATTTCCCGATTCCCCTTAAAATTCCGTCGTTTTGTCATGCTCTGAACGCAGGCATTTTCAGCGAAACAAAAATGTCGAGAAAGTGGAAATTTATCGTGTACCGGATATAAAAACCTAAAATTTAAAAGTGAAATCCAAAATAACCTCCACTTTATGGTCATAAATGTCGCCATTTTTGGCAGTACAAAATACAAGAAAAAAATTTATTTGGTATCATCATTTCATTATTAGGAAACATAACCATGAAAAAAACCTTCCTTTCTTTATTTAGCGTGATTTTTATTTCGCTGCTGTCCCTCATGTCCACATTCACCACGGCTCAGGAAGTTACTTCTGGAAAACCAGACGGTTCCGTTATCGAAGTACTTCTGATAGACGGATATAATAACCATAACTGGAGAGAAACTTCTCCCGTCCTGAAACGAAATCTGGAAGAAACGGGGCTTTTTGAAGTGACTGTCGCCACCGCGCCGGAAGAAAAGAAGATGGATACTTTCCAGCCAAAATTCTCTGATTATGATGTCGTCGTGCTGAACTTTAATGATAACAAAAAAAACCAGCAGTGGAGCGAAAACACAAAAAAAGCGTTCCAGGATTACGTCCAGAATGGAGGTGGTGTGGTGGTTTATCACGCCGCGAATAATGCTTTTACCGACTGGAAAGAATATAACCTCATGACCGCTGTCGGAGGCTGGGGAGGAAGAAATAAAACGCACGGTCCATATTTTTATCTGAAGGACGGGAAACCATTTCACGATTATCAGTCAGACGGTCCCTGCGGCCACCACGGACCGCAGCATGAATTCCAGATTATCCTTTATGAGGAACACCCCATCACGAAAGGACTTCCTCCAAAATTTATGCACGTTTCCGATGAACTTTACTGTTACCTCCGTGGCCCGGCCGAAAACACAAAAATTCTGGCTTATGCCCATTCTCCGAAAGAGAAACGGGGGTCTGGTCGGGATGAACCGCAATTAATGGTCACTGAATACGGAAAAGGGCGTATTTTCCATATCGCATATGGTCACGCGGGAAAACACTGCCGCGCTGTTTCCTTTATCCTTCCCTTCATCCGCGGTACACAGTGGGCCGCCACCGGCACCGTCACCATTCCGGTTCCGCCCGACATGCCGACGGAAGAAAAATCCATGACCCGAGATTAATCCAGTTGATGTGCTAAAAATTTCCGCTTCCCCTGTCCGCCGACAGTCCGGCCAGTGCATGTCATACCACATATATCCGAGGCACTATAAATTTTCGCTTCCCAGGTATTTTCGTTTTATGTCCGCAGCAGACTGGACCGAGAACTGCTTTCTGAACCATGCAAAACAGAAATTTAAAGTGAATCCTGTATAAAACGCAGGCTTTCACAGCCATGTAAAACGAAAAATTTAAAGTGGAATCCGTATATATCCGAATATAAATTGGAACCTGAATTATGAAGACCGACGATTTACCCCTACTGACATGCACAGGCTGCGAAAGCTGTCAAAACTCCTGCCCTCGGCATGCCATTTCCATGAAGGAAGATAAAAATGGTTTTTTGTATCCTTCCATTCAGCAGGAATTATGCGTCGACTGTCATGCCTGCCAGCGTGCGTGCCCACTTCTTGAAAAAAATCTTCCAGAGTCAGATGAAATATCATATCCCGTCACGTACGCCGTGAAACATAAAGAAAAGAGCGTCATTAAAGCCAGCACTTCCGGCGGATTCTTTACCGCGTTATCAGATTATATCCTACAAAAAAACGGCGTGATTTTCGCCTCCGCTTTCGACCATGATATGAACATCCGATTCACCTGCGCACATAACACTCAGGAACGAAATTCACAGCGTGGGAGTAAATATGTCCAGAGCCGTGTCGGGAATATATTTCATGAAGTGGAACATCATTTAAAAAATGACATTCTGACTTTATTCGTGGGCACTCCCTGCCAAAATGCCGGTCTGACACGGTACCTAAAAACAAAAAACGTCAAAACAGATTCTCTCATTACCTGTGACTTCATCTGCCACGGTGTCACCAGTCCATTATTTTGGCGGGCACACGTGAAAGATCTGGAAAAAAAATACCACCAAAAATTAATCCATTATAATTTTCGGCATAAATGGCCTGTCATAAATACCGAAATCACTTTTCAGAACCACCGAAAAATTCGGAACGCACCTGACACGGTACTCTATTACCATTTATTTCTACAAAATTACACGCTTCGTCCTTCCTGTTTTTCATGTCCATACACCACGCCCTTTCGCCCTACCGATTTTACCATGGGCGATTTCTGGGGTATCGAAACGGTGTTACCTCAATTTTTTGACCCACGCGGCGTTTCCCTTTTACTGATAAATACTCCAAAAGGAAATTCTCTGTTTCAGGCCCTCAAAAATTCACTCCACTTTAAGGACGTCTCCTTTTTAGCGGCACTAAAGCACCAGCACTCCCTGAGAAACCCAGTAAACCCTCCTGAGGATTATGATCATTTCTGGGAATCTTTCCGCCAAAACGGGTTTCAGGGAATAAAATGCTTCACGCTGCCACAAGACGGCTTAATTCTTAGAATCAAAAAATTATACTGGACATACCTGTGGAAAAAAAATTATGCGCGCGAACAATTAAAAAAAATACGGGGAAATTAATATGAAAGTCGGAATCTTGAATCTTTTTTTCGGCCTGAATTATGGTGCCGTGTTACAGGCATACGCGTTACAGACCGTTCTGGAACGCATGGGCCACCAGTGTGAAATGATTCATTATTATTATGATTGGCTTAAAGAAAGGCATAACTTTCGGAGCCGACATCCTTTTCTTTCCTCTCTGAAGCACGCTTTCATGTTCCCGCTGACCGCGACCGGTTTATGGCATGATGATTTTCCTAAAAAACAGAGACTGTTCCAAAAATTCCTGAAAAAATTACACGTCAGCTCAAATGAATATTTAAATCTGGCGCAGGCCGCTGATCTGGAAACGAAATATGACCGCTTTATTTGTGGCAGCGATCAGGTCTGGTGCTTTCACCTGGAATTTCCAGACCCTTTCCTTTTTTTGGAATTCGTAAAGGATCCGATCAAAAAAAACGCATACGCCATCAGCGCGAATACCCCAGAGGTTCCAGAAAAATGGAAAAACCATCTGGCCAAGATTCTGCGTGAATTCCATCACGTCTCCGTCCGGGAAACAAATCTTGCCAAAACATACGAAGAAATATCTCAGCGAAATATCCCTGTTTTGCTGGATCCCACGTTTCTTTTAACTGCCGAGGACTGGAAAAAAGAAGAAACACTGCTTCCGTACTCGAATTACATTCTGTTTTATCCTCTGGAATGCCCGATCGAAGTGTGTGCTTATACTTATCAGCTCTCGAAGAAAACCGGCCTTCCAGTCATCCAAATTGGCGAACGAGAATTCTGCAAAGAAATTCAGGCAAAATATGTAACTTGTGGCCCAGGAGAATTTTTATCGCTGGTACGAAACGCCACACATATCGTCACAAATTCTTTTCACGGAATGGCCTTTTCCATTATTTTCAACAAAAATTTTCTTGTTTCATACGGCCAATCACCTTACCGAAAAGCCATGAACGGTCGTTTTGACACCATCATCGAGAAATTTAATTTACAGAACCGTATTTTTAATGAGTCGAGTGATATTTTCACCGAAATCAATTACGCGCCGATAAACGCCACCATACAAAACGAACAGGAAAAATCTTTCGCGTATTTACAAAAAATATTTGAAGATTTCCCGCGTTCACGATAAAAAATTTCCACGGTCATGGAAAAGGATTTATCGCATCTCGAGCAGAAAGACATTATCTTTTGTGTAACTCATGTATTTTATCATTTTCTTAATATTTCTGTTACCTTCATTCGGATTTCGGCACTAAAAAAATCTTTTTATTTTTTAGCATTTAAAACTCAAAAACTTTCGTTTTTATCATTTTACAAAATTTTTTTGTAAAATTTCA
>JAUNBR010000030.1:26928-42796 GCA_030527015.1 Planctomycetia bacterium | reverse complement strand
GGAGAAAAAAACTGACGTTCCTCCGAAAGATCTTCATATAACTAATTCTGAGTTAAAAACTGAGATTCCTCCGAAAGATCTTCTCACGCCGCATACGGAGATAAAAACTGAAATCCCTCCGAAAGAGGTTCCGGACATGTTTTCTGACATAAAAGGAACTTATTCTGAAAGAGGGAATTTGTCCGTGGTTTCGAGAGATGCGCCGAATGTGCTCTCTGAAACTTCGCCAAAATCTAAGAGTCCGTTAAAGACCAGAAAAATGCCTGTACCGATAATGCAAAGCACGACGACTTACGGAAATTAACATGAAGTGTGAGAATATCTGAATCTTTTTTATACAGATTCTCCGTTAAATTTCGCTTTGTGCAGCTCTGAAAAACAGGCATTTTTATCATGTGGACACGAAAGAGAAAAAAATCGAAATCCCATGGGTGAGGCTTTACTGACCAATTATGGGCACACAAGTGATTTAAACCAAATTTTGCATGACGATAAATCCCCGATTTTCCCAGCTTTTTTGAAGCATGAAAGGCATGTTCTTGCGGCCAAGAAAAACTAAATGGGAGATAAATCAGATATGAAAAAGGGGCGTGAAAGGGAGTCAGATTTCAGCTTTTTCCCATTCACTTTTTAGGAAGGCGATGGATTTTGGGATCTCGATTTCTTTATCTCCATGAACACCGCACTCAAAACTGCAGAAGCGATTATATCCAAGAAATTTTAATCCGCGAAATCCATCTACGAAAAGACGATCGTCCTGACCGGGGAGCGTTCGCCGTGGAGGCTGCGGGCCATTACCAAGATGAACGTGCATTAAACGAGATCCACCGGAAAGGAAAGCGCCCATGTCACTGGTTTCTTCTGTTGTCATGTGATAAAAATCACCCAGGACGCCGATTCCGCCGTGATCTTTTTCACACTCACGGGCGATAGCCGCGGCGTCAGCGATCGTACGTAAGAACCAGGCCTCTCCACGATTTAACGGTTCCAGCACGATGTTTGTGTGGTGCTGTGCGGCGAATTTTGCCAGATCTGGCAGCGTGTTTATCAAAACTTTACGGATTTCCAGATGTTCTAGTTTTGTCTGACGATTAAAGGCAGGCACATAAACCACACATTTTGCGCCCAAAATGCCAGCGTTTTCTAAAGCTTTCTTCAGTTCGTCGATTCCGGACTGACGACGACTGACATCTTCTGATACAATTTTTCCGCCGCAAGATCCGAAACATAAAGAACAGATTTCCAGACCAGCATCATCAAGACGTTTTTTAAGATCACCTTTTGTACTGTTACCATTTCCGCTGATTTCCACTCCCTGAAACCCCCATGCGAGCATTTTTTTTATGCGCTGGTCATCATTTTCGGCGGGGATAAAATTACCCCAGTAACAGGCCAGACGGAGTTTTGCGTCGGATACTTTATCGATTTTCTCGGCATGTGCGTTTTCGGGTACAGTACCGATTATCGCGGAACTTACACCTAGAGACGCAGAGGTAAGAAAAAAATTACGTCGGTTCATTCTAAATTCTCCTGAGTGTTAGATTTTGTAGAGTATCGGGTTAAAATACAGGTGTGACTTCTCTTTCCCGATACAGAAAGAAAACTCTATTATAACGGGTTTCGCCGGATGTTTCAATCCATGGGGCATTTATGTCCCATGCACGATAATTTTTAGTTTCTTCGGCATTTTGATCGCTGAAAATGCCTGCATTCAGGGCACAGAAAATGGACAGTTAATGGAGATTCAGTATATTCTTTATTTTTCTGACTTCACGTTAAAAAATGGTGTAAGGAAAATATGAAAAAAAAACTGAAATACTGAAAAAGTTTTTGTTTTTGCTACATGTGGCAAGAATAAATATTTTTTAACTTGAAATAGCCATTTTTGTCATGTATAGTGCGTTTATCCCCGATGCACTACAAATTTCTGCGTTCAGACATTATATCCGATGCATTTTATACCCGATGTATTATAAATTTTTGCTTCACTGAAGATGCCGGCTTTCAGGGCTGGGTGAAATGAAAATTTAAAGAAGAAGCAGATAAATTTTTGCGTTCTTTTGTCCGCCGATAGTCGGCCGACATTTTTGCTTCACTGAAGATGCATGTTTTCAGAGCCGGGTGAAATGAAAATTTAAAGAAGAACCAGATAAATTTTTGCGTTTTTCTGTCCGCCGACAGCGGCCGACATTTTTGCTTCACTGAAGATGCATGTTTTCAGAGCCGGGTGAAATGAAAATTTAAAGAAGAACCAGATAAATTTTTGCGTTTTTCTGTCCGCCGACAGTCGGCCGACATTTTTGTTTCACTGAAGATGCATGTTTTCAGAGCCGGGTGAAATGAAAATTTAAAGTATATCGAGTATAAAATTTAAGGTGGAAAATGTATCGTGGTTAAAAGTTCTCTCTCGCAAATTTCCTTTAATTATTTATTTTATCATGAAAAAGAATTTAGTTAAAAAAATATTTGGTTCTGTTTTTTGGCCGAATCCCCAAAATTTCTGTTTTGTTCCGTTTTTAAGAAGAAATGGAAGTGATATTTTCCAGATTCACAGACCGTTAAGGTGTTTTCGGAGAATACTGTATATTTTGGGAAGTTTTTTGTGTTTTTTGATGTTTTTAAATGGAACGTTTATGACGTCAAATATTCGTGCGGATCTTCTTGACGCTAGCCGTGCCACGGTTCGGATACGCACGGCACATGGGAAACAGATGGGTCTGGGCAGTGGAATTATCGTGGGCAGTAATGCGGATGCTTATTACTGTTTAACGAATGCTCACGTGGTTCCGGGAGGCAGCGTGCAAGTGGAATTTTTTGATGGCGGAGTCATGAGAAAAACGGTATCCTCAGCGAAAATTGTTTCGCGTGATGTGCAAAATGATGTGGCGGTGGTGAAAATTCCCATTTCTGCCCTGGAGGGTTATGTTCCGAAGATTATTCCGGTGGATGCTGCGTATACGCCGAAAAGTGGTGAGATTATCGGGACGATCGGTCATCCACATGGAGAGGGGCCGACTGCGTATATGTGTGAATTTATTCGAGAAGGTTCTCTGGGAATGGAGTTTATTCCGCCGCCAAAACAGGGAAGAAGTGGTTCCGCGATTTTTGATAAAGACTTTTCACGGGTGATCGGTCTGGTTTTTGCGATGACGGAGCACGGAAAAGATGCGCAGGGACGTCAAATATGTATCGGACTGGCGGTGCCTGCGAAAAATTTTTCGAAAGCGATCGGAGCGTCCCTGGTGGGTGGTGAAGTGCCAGGTCCGCTGGGGAAGGTGGATTCTCGAAAAGTGAAGTATTTTACGGCTTATGATGAGCTGGATGATGAAATAAAAGCACGCCGAGAGTTACCGGAAGTCGAGTTACGGTCAGTCGTTTTGCCGGTGGAGTGGTGGGAGAATTATTCGGGCACGGGAATGTGTCCTGGTGGAACATGCCCTGTGCCGCCAGCATCCAGTTCTGGTCCACTAAGAATCGAGAATATTTTACCACAGGAAAAGATACCGATTTTACAGCCGCCGGGAGTAGTTCAAAAAACAGAAACAGAGGTACAGGAGAATGCACAAAAAGGTATTTTGTTACCGGGTATCCGGCGTCAGGTAACTGAGAATACGGAGAATATCGCGGCGATAATCGCTTTTTTGGAAGCGCAGAATGAGAATGAGTATTCTTATAAAATATCGGCGGATACATCACGTAAAAAGCAGGGAATGAAGTTATTTCATCATTTTCGTGATGACGTTACGCAAAAAGCGACAGATGCGGTTCACGAAAAAATGGACATGACGATTAGGGAAGTGAAAGATACGATTTCCGGTGAGCTGAAATATGCGCTGGAGACCGTGAATCAAAAAGTCGGTGGAACACTGGACGACGTAAAACAGATTTTTTGTGAAGGAGTTCAGTCTGTGGTGCGCGCGGTGCTGGCCGTACTTTATACATGCCTGGGAACGATTCTTGCGGGAGGAGTTTTGTATTTTTATCGTAAAAAAAAAGAGTGTAAAACTTCAGATGAAAAAGTAATGGAGACGTCAGGCGCGAAAGAAGGGTAAATTTTATACTCGATGTATGATAAAAATCCGTTTTCCCTTTCCGCCGGCATGCGGGCATTTTGTTTTCCTTCCAACAGACCGAGTGAAAGTGCTGGTTTTGTGACCGTATGAAACGGAAAATTTTCATTTCGTGAAGTTACGAAAATACAGGCATTTCATGGATGGCGAAACCCGTGGGAAGTAAAAAATAATGCGGTGATTATTAAATTTAAAATGAAGTCAAAATATACTGGCTCCATTTTAAATTTCCGTTTTTGCGGCTCTGAAAGCAGGCATTTTCAGAGAAGTAAAAATGCCGAAGAAGCGGAAATTTATCGTGCATCGAGTATAAAATGGAAAGAGTAAAAGGAGAGTCTGGGCGGAATAAAACGGAATCTGAAAAGAAGGAAGGTCTGAATAAAACGTAAAATGAAAAAACTTACGTGAGATAAAACTCATGCGGGTGTAAGCTGAATCAGAATAAAACGGAGAAGGGAGATAAAACTCGCCTGAGATAAAATGAAATTTATGTGGCAGGCATAAAATACAGATTATGGAAGATGAGAAGAACGCCGGTTTCTCCATCCGGGAGTACTGGAATTCGGAATGGTCTGCAGAGGTGTGTTGGGCAAGAGATCTTGCTCGATCTGCTGAATGGCCATATTTAATCCGGGGAAAGGATGCTGCGTGATGATGGGATTTTGAAGAGGTCCTTCCATGGTTAACATTAAAGTTTGGCTTCCTGTGGCGTGAAGGATGTCACGGAGAATAGGAATGTTTACGCCGCCGCGGCCCATGACGGTATAAAAAATGAGGCGTACTTTTTGATCGAAACCCATTTCTCCTTTTCCGATCAGGCTGAAGGCATCTCCCTGAAATTCGATTCGGTCAAGATAAATCAGATTTCCGTCGATTCGGTAACGTAAGTCACCACTACTAAATCCTTTCCTGTTTACCTCTTTCAGGCTTAATATTTTTAGTAAGGCCATCATCGTGGGAAGTTCATAAATATCGGCTTCCGAAAGATGTATTTTCCCGCTGCCGCGCAAGGAATGAATGGAATTCGTGTTTCCCTGAACGTCAATTGTCGCTAAGATATTTCCTTTAAGTTTTCCGTTTCCCGTTAAACTGACACATTCTTGCAGCTGGGCTTTTGTTATGACGGAATTAAAAAGGAAAGTGGAAGGGTCACCGAAAAAGAGAGTGAAATTTCCATAAGCGTCACCACCTAAGACTTTTGCGGAAACGGCCTGTCTGGGAACATGGGCGTCTGGATGAGTCTGTGGATGTTTCAGATGGTGGATGTGTCGTGCGGCATCTCCCCCTAAAAGTAATTGGCGGTTATCGATCCATATGGGGCCACGGATCTGCGTAAATTGTATTTTTTGGTGAAAAAGGGAGTCTAAATGAATTTCACCATAAGTATAAAAGTCGGTGCCGTCCCATCTTCCGGTGGTGGTGATGCCGCCGTGAATATTTGTTAAAGGAAATCCCACGTGAATGGTTCCCTGAGTGATCCCGGTTTCTCCCTTCCAGTAAAATAAAACAGGACGCTGGCGTGAAGCATCATAATGAATGTCTGCATTTCCACGATAAAACAGCATTCCTGTAGGGCGTGTGGAGGCGAGAGAACTGCGTATTTGGCTGGGAACGGCAGTCAGAAAATCACGATCAAAACTAAATCCTTCGATATTTAAATGCTCAAAATGAATTTTCCAGGAATTTCTGGAATAAACTTTTCCATGCATTTTTCCTGAAATTTTTGATGTTCCATGACGGGCCTTAAAATTTTGTAAGGAGACATTTCCGTCGGAGTATATGAATTTTCCATGGAAATTTTCCAGACGATAAGGTATTTCTGGCAGAGTGACGGTGATTCCATTCTTAGGCGTTTCGACAGAAATTTCCATCCGTGGTTTTTTTTGAGAAATATTATATGAAAAGTGAATATTTACTGTTCCGTGTGGCTGAATGTAATGAAATAAGCCGGTCACTGACGGCGGAAGATTTTTATAAAATTCGTCATCCAGGGTAACATCCTTTCCCGTAACGTGGAGATCAAAAAAGTCGGGAAAACTGTCTTTACTGTGAGAGGTAAATGGGATTTCCGGAGTTTCATTTACCTGCGGAAGACCGGACAGGTTTACGGCAGAGGAAACACGTGCGGAGGTGGAAGTTAGCACGGATGCCATGTTTTGTGAAAAGTCTCGGTCTGAATTCGTTTCACTGGCAGGAAGTGAATTTTTCCGAGATTCACAGGATAAAACGACAGTTGCGTTATTATTATTTCCTCTGATATTACGTGTAATAAAGTGGTCATTATGGATTTCGATCGTTCCTTGAATATTCCTCAGCGGATATGGAAAATTTTTATATCGGCAAGAACAGTTTAATAACTGTAAGGTGATTCGGTGGTCTATTTTGGGCTGTGCGGACGCAGCGGATTTTTGAAGTGTAACGGAGTGTGGGGCGGTGTCTATAAAAGATGCCGTTTCTGAGGTAAGATTTTGAGAAAAGGAAAACTGGTGTTCTGAAAAAACATTTAGTGTGCCATTCATTTCCAGAGAGCGTATCAGATCCGTTATTTTTTCGGGACATGCAGCGATCAGACGCTCTTCGATCGGAATGCTCAGAGCCTGGATGCGTACGGTTCCGTGAATATTTTGTTGACCCGGTATGGAGTCTGAGGTTATGGTATTTTCATGGAAAGTGGATGTTTGTGTGGAACCCTGTGTCGGTGGAGATAATGGCGTGTCTTTTTGTAATGAAGTGTTTTGTCCGTGACTGGCGTGTCCGGAAACCTGAATCATTTTATCATGTGTTTTAAATAGAAAAGAAACATCACTGCCTTTAAGCTCTATTTTCCCATTTAATTTATCCACACGGTAAGGAAATTTTTTGTAAAAAACGCTTAAGTCCTGGCATGTGATTTCTCCCGTGGTGCTCCATGTGTGGCCATTATAAATCATATCGGCGTCTGCATTTATACATCCGGTCGGGCGTAAATCATTTAAAAGATTTTGGATGCCTTCAGGAAGTATCGCGTGAATGCGTTCTGTTAAATCGAGATGACGGATCCGTATCTGAAGCTGGCGTTTTGCCTGCGAATGAAATCCTTCTTGCCGAGTGTATGAAGTGATCTGTCCTTCTCCATAATTTGCGGAAGAGTTCCAGAGAGTGTATCCGTCATTCGCCACGTTAAATTCGGTGTGAATATTCGTCAGAGCCTGGGAAAGTCGAGGATGCTCCAGACGTCCCTCTTTCATCGTGCCTTCAACAAAAAAACGTGTTTTAGAAAAATTTTTTAACGGTGTGATCACAGAAATCTTTCCCGTTATTTCCCCACGGACGGATTCTAGAGGTTTCAGTTTTTCCGCGATTTCCAGAGGCAGGGAATGGCGAAAAGTTTCGCTGTACTGAAGTGCTGTAACTTCTGCATTTACGCGAATCATCCCGATTTTAGGATAAAAATAACCAGAAAATTTTATGCCTTTACAGAAACCACAGTCTGCGGTACCCTGAAAGGGAAAATAACGATTTTTCTGTGCTTCCTCTTCTGTCAGCTTTTTTCCCTGCGCGTCTGTCTGATGAGAACGGGCGGGATGAATCAGCATGTCTACATTTCTGAGCAAAAGTTTTCGCTCGGACTGTGTGTCCATCATGTCATGAATTTCAAAAGTCGCGTTTCTTAATCGGATATAAGTGGAGGCATAATTATTTGTTTTTGCGGGTGCCGTTTTTAAAGCGGTCAGTGACCATGTACCGTCTGGACGACGAAATGTCCGCACGACAGCTGTGTCAAAAATAATTTCAGAAATGGGAAGATTTTCTTCTAATAAATCAGGTATTTTAGTGGGGCACTTTAAGATGACTCGATCTGCTTCCAGTACAGGTGGAAAATGCATTTCTGAATAAGTGCTCGGAGGAGCGTCTTTCGAATTTATTTTGGGTGATTGTGCAGAAAGTGTAAAATGATTGAGATGAATTCCTTCCTCGTCTTCCAGTCGGGCAGACGAAATGGAAATCGTCGCGGAAGTAAACTTTTCTTGAAAAGAAAGCTGAACTTTTTGCTGAATCACGCTGTCCAGTTCACTCAGGAGAAGAATGGCCACGGTGATGGTTACGATCAGAGAAAAAAGGATTCCCCAGCGTATGTAAAACCATTTTGTGTGGCGATAATACCGTTTCATGGACCTATTCTTAAGAAAAAATCAAAAAAACAGTGAAAAATTTATTTTTGAATATACTTTTCACAAAATTTAATCGGAATCTGATATTTTCCGTAATATGACGCATTAAATATTTCTGGTTTCACACGGGGCGGCACATCTCTGGGATTTTAAGGAAATTCCAGTAAATAGATTACAAAAAAAAACGGTTTTATACCAGACGAAAATAATATAAATTTGAATTTTTTATATATTTTAAAGAAAATAATACTTGTGCGTAAACTTTATTCTTTCAATTTAAATATAATTTGAATTTCGTTTATAAGAAGTGCTGCAAGATGAAAAGATAAATCGGGCAAAACATAAAGTTTTATACGAGGAAAGATTTTATTTTTGTGTCCGTTTATCTTTTGGTTTTAGAAAGTCAGTAAAACAGGTTTTTTTGTGATGTATATCCGATACACTATAAATTTCCGCTTCCCCGGTATTTTTGCTTCGCAGAAAATGCTTGCTTTCAGAACCATACAAAACGGAAATTTAAAATGGAACCAGTATAAAAGGAGCTAAAAAAACGAATTTTATGTGTATCTGATGATGAAATAAACGTGAAAGATATAAAAAAAGCGGCAAAAAAAACTTGCCGCGATGAATTATTTTGTAGAATTTTCATTTTATGTGCAGTTATAAAATTTCTTTTTTAACATTTTCGATAAATGTCATGGCCTGCATGATTTCCGTTTTTTGACGTGCGGCATCCTGAGGGATTTCTCGCTCGATCGTCAGCGGACCATCATAACCGATTTCTTTCAGGGTTTCAAGAAACAGACGGGCATTTACGTCCCCTTCTCCAAAAGGAACTTCTGCGCCCCAGGTTTCGCCGGGGGAGTCAGACCATTTCGCGTCCTTACAGTGACAGCTGCGTACCCATTTTGCGACTTTCTTTAATGCGGGAATCGGTTCTCCAGAACCGTACAGAATCATATTCGCTGGGTCAAAATTTACAAAAACATTATCTCTGTGTAAATCCGTTAAAAATTGTTCCAGACCATCTGCTGTTTCTTGTCCAGTTTCCAGATGAAAACGCTGTCCATTCTGTTTCAGATAATCAGATAAATCACGCATAATCTGAATAAGCTCTGCATAATCAGGATCATTTTTATCATGAGGAATGAAACCGATATGAATTCCCAGAGCGTCACATCCAAGGATTTTCGCAAAATCTGCGATTTCTCGGATTTCCTGAACACGTTCTGCGCGAGTTTCTTTGGGGACGATTCCGATGGTTTTTTTAACGGTGGGAATATCAGCGTAACTTTCACCCTTAAAATCACAAAATACCACGGAAATGGTTACGTCTATTTCCTTTAATTTTTTAAGAAAACTCTCTGCGTTTTCTTTGGTACGATTTTCTTTGTGGGGACAGCAGAGCTGAACTGAATGAATTCCTAATTCTTTTACCACATCCAGCTGGACGCCTAATCCTGATCCGATACTTGCAAAAACACCAATTGGCCACATATTTTTGTTCTCCTGAAAAAAGTTATGTTTCTAAAACGGTACGTAATTTCTGAAAAAACAGAAAGTATTATGATTTTTTTTTAATATCTGATCCGCGATAAATTTCCTTCCTCTGGCATTTCACGCCACATGAATCCCTGAGTTTAGGGTTACAGAAAACGAAAATTTAATGAGGACTCGGCATAAACCGGGTATACGATAAATTTTCAGTTTTCGGAGTTCATATTTTAGGAAAAGGTGCGTTTTCAGAGTCCTGAAAATCTAAAATTTAAGGTAAAATTCGTATAAATTTTGTTTTTTGTTATTAAAAATGTGCTTTCACAAAGCAAAATATTACGAAAAATTAAAATTTTATAGCCGATACACTATAAAATTCCGCTTCACCGACATTTTGCTTCGCGGAAAATACCGGATTTCAGAGCCGCACAAAACGAAAATTTAAAGTGGAACCAGGATATAAGCTAAATATTTTAAAAAATGTCTGGATTTCAAAAAAATCAGGAAGTGATTCCCTGTGTGAGTTTCATGAATGCAGTTTCCAAATTAATTTCTTCTTCATGCAGAGCCAGGAATTTTACGCCAGCATCCACAAGAGCCGTGGGCAGATCCGAATAATCCAAAACATTATTCATTAAAAATATTTGTATTTCACAGGGGTTTATAATTTCGATTTTATCAACAATTGATAAAGATTCCAAGACACGCCCCGCGATTTCCGCAGCATTTTTTGAGGAATATTCGGGAGAAATATCGGGAGATGGCAGTTTTAGGGTTAAAATTCCGTATCCACGAACCTGGCGCAAGACGTCTTCCACATTCGCGTTTACCAGCAGCTCTCCACGCTCGATGATTCCGATTTTATTACAGACATCCGACAGTTCGGGCAAAATATGACTGGAAACCATGATGGTTTTTCCCATTTCGCCGAGCCGTTTTAGGAGTGTGCGAATTTCGATTCTTGCACGTGGGTCCAGACCGCTGGCTGGTTCATCCAATAAAAGTACCTGCGGATCATGCAGTAAAACACGTGCCAGACCCAGTCGCTGTGTCATTCCACGTGAAAGGCTGGTAACCAGTGCATCACGTTTATATCCCAGATCCACCAGCTCCAGCATTTCATTACACCGTTTTTTTCTTGCTTCTCCACGGATTCTGTATGCTGCCGCAAAGAATTCCAGATACTCGATAACCTTCATATCTTCATAAACACCGAAAAAGTCGGGCATATAACCGATCATCCGGCGCAGTTCTTTTGCGTGTGTATAAATAGAGTATCCGCATACGGTGGCTTCTCCCCAGCTGGGTTCCAGCAGAGTGGCTAAAATTTTCATGGTCGTAGTTTTCCCCGCGCCATTCGGGCCGATAAAGCCAAAAATATCTCGCTGGCCAAGAGAAAGGTTTATCGCTTTAATCGCGTAAAGTTCACCATATATTTTAGTTAAGTCCCGAGTCTGAATCATGTTTCTTATTTCTGAATGTTATGCTGAGTTCACTTTAAATTTCCGTTTCATAAAGACGGATGTTCCTTTTCAGGTATTTCGAAAACCTGTCTGTCATCTGGAGGGAAGCTGGTTTATATCTCGTATGTCTTGAGTATGCAAAATATTAATATCCGAGCACTAAAAATTTCCGCTTTCCCTGTTCGCCGACAGGCCGGACGGATTTTTGTTTCACTGAAAATGTCGGCTTCAGAGCCACACAAAACGGAAATTTAAAGGAGAACCAGTATAATATATTATCCATTATCTAAAAGATATCGAGAAGGGGGGAGGAAAAAAATTTTATATTCAGGGCATTTCAGGAGAAAATGGCGAAAATGCCCATTCTTGACTTTTCACGACTATATTTTTATAATACACATAGGTTTTGGAGTATCTGTTTTTTTATAGGTTTTTTGTATTACGGAATATATGACAGATATTTTATACCTGACGCATTATAAATTTCCACTTTTTCGGCATTTTTTTTGCTGAAAATGCCTGTTTAAAAACCGACAAAAACTGAAATTTAAAGTGGAACCAGTATAAAATATCTGGAAAGGAGTGATTTTTGTGATAACGATTTCTGATTTTCAGCAGCTTATTCGTGAAATGTATTATGAAAAAGATGCGGCACGGGGCGTGGACGCGACTTTTTTATGGCTGATGGAAGAAATAGGTGAGTTGGCTGCGGCTCTGCGCGAAGGAACGAAAGAAGAGCTGGCGCTGGAATTTGCGGATGTAATCGCCTGGCTGACGACCATCGCGAATGTCCGGGAAATAGATCTGACGGCAGCTTTAGAGGCGAAATATGGTTCTGGATGTCCAGGATGTGGAAAATATGTGTGTCAGTGTCCGTCAGAAGTAAAACCTTAAGAAATCTTGAAAAGAGCAGTATAAAAAGCCAGATGTTTAAGCGTTTTATATCCGATGCACTATAAATTTTCGCTTTCTAGGTATTTTTTGTTTCGCTGAAAATGCCTGCTTTTTTGACCGCATGAACTGAAAATGTAAAGTAGGATCAGGTATAATTTATTTATACGCGATGTACTATAAATTTCCGCTTCTCCGGCATTTTTGCTTTACTGAAAATGTCTGCTTTCAGAGCTGCATAAAATGGAAATTTAATGTGGAAACAGTTATTTATCTGAAAACGGATGAAATAAAATCAAAAACACAGCAGAGAGAAAAATCCCATGTTTTTATGGAAAAAAAATAATTGTCAGCAAAAGAATGTGCCATCCGTTTCTTTTATGCCTTTCTTGTCGGTGTTTCTTTATGGCATTTTGGGTGTCTTTTTCGTAAATGGCTCATCTGTTTTTGTTTTTTCTGCTTCTCCTGAAACGTCTTCTTTATGTGCTGAAGAATCTTCAGAGGTTTTTATAAAGGAGGTGCGCTGGGGAATTCATTCTGATGCGGATACCGGGGGGGTATGGAAGCCTGGTCGCTGGATGCCGATTTATGTTTTTTTTCGTACTGAGGCGGAGGGACAGGGAGATGTTCAGGAGAAGAAAGGAGAAGAAAAGGGGAAGATTCTTCGGTGTTTCATAAAAGACTGTGATGGAGTCACCGCAATTTATGAAAAGAAGCTTTTTGGGGGCTTACCGCAGTGTGTGGAAATGTGTGTTCAGGCGGGGAATATTTATAGTGGGGTTATGCTGGAACTGTATGACGGAGAAGGGAATCTTCTTCAGCAAAAAAGTTTCCCGAGGATGAATGACCCTCTGAATGAGGCACGAGGTGTTATTTTAGTAGTGGGAAAATCCACGGCTGGTGCTGAGCTGGCGGTGGAGCACCTGAATCTGCCGGGACGCTTACGGCCTCTGGTGTATCATATAACTTCTGCTGAAAGGTTACCTTCAGATCCTGGTGCACTGGAAATCGTGGATACAGTGATTATTTTAACGGAGGATGATACCATTCTGAATACGTGGACCCAGGAAAAGGTGGATATACTGGAAGAGTGGATGCGTCGTGGTGGAACGCTGCTGTTAAGTGTCGGGAAGAATGGAAAAAAAGTTGTGTCGCGAGAGGATCTTTGGGGGCGTTTTTTGCCGCAGGGTGCGGAAGTAGAGATGCTTACCATGCCCCAGACGACAGCTCTGGAACATTTTGCGCACAGCACGGTTCCCGTTCCGCTTCTTGGCGTAACGGAAGAGTACCGTATAATCGTTCCACGCATGGCCAGGCAGATACCTTTACCGCGGATGGATGTTTCCAGGATGCTTTTTTCACAGTATGATTTACCGCTGGCGTTTCGCAGTACCTGTGATTTTGGGCGTTTCGTGTGTGTGCTTTTTGATCTGGAGCATGACGCAGTGAAAAAATGGGGTGATCGAGGAAAACTGCTGGCTAATTTACTGGGATTTCCAGAGAAAAGCACGGCGAAAGAAAAGCCTGTGAGTTCTGGGAAACTTTATGGTTATGATGATTTGGCCGGACAGTTTCGAAGTGCGCTGGATCAGTTTTCCGGTCTGAGAACCTGTTCTTTTGCGTGGCTTATTCTGCTTTTTGCCGGTTATTTAGTTGTTATCGGTCCGCTGGGTTATTATTTTGCGAGAAAATATCAGGGAAATGGAACGCGGATCGGTGCAGTACTTTCCAGCGCAGGTTTCTCTTGGGTGTTTTTTATATCCATGGTTTTTGTTTTTTCTGCTCTGTGCTATTTTCTTTCTCAGGATATGCCGGCGTCTGAAAGCAGTTTTTCTGAAAGCAGATCGGAGAATGCGTTTTCCGGAACGTATGTTTCGGCAGAATTTTCAGACGCACATGCTTCAGAACGGAATAAAATCGCGGGGTCTGTACGGATGAATCGTGTTACGCTGGTGGATATTTGCCAAAACACGGGGAGAATTCGTCAGACGTTATGGGGAAATATCTGGAATTCTCGGACTGGGCATTTTACGTTACGTTTTGCCGGAAATGATATTTTGTCGAAGCATGTTCAGGGAGAGTTGCCCGTGAATAAAATATCGTCCGAGCATGGCCGGAAGGAAGAGTGCCGGATGGGCTGTTTCGGGTTACCGGGTGCTTTCTTGGGGGGGATGACCTCTCGGACGCATATGATGGGTAAAGAATCTTTTGGGTTAAATGATGCGTATCTTGTCAGTTCAGGTCAGTGGAAGAGGCTTCCGATGATCGCACGTTCTACGAAAAGTATTTCTGCTCAGAGGATGGCCGTTTTACCGTCTGAAGAAAAACCGTATTTCGGTTTTTTGCATGCTCGCGGGGACATACCATATGGAGAAATCCAAAATCCGCTGGATGTTTCTTTAGAAAACTGCATGCTCGCGTATGGTGGCTGGGCGTATGATCTGGGAACGCTGGCGCCTGGTGAGAAAATTCAGATAAATGACCATATTCGGCGGTATGATTTACCCTCCATGCTGGTGGAGTCTGAAATGGTGGGGGAAAAGATGCAGGATATTATGAATTATCGTCGTGTTACGCGTCCTTATGATCGGTCTTCCCGGGATCTTTCTTATATTTTGCGCGCGATGATGTTTCATGCTTCCACGGGCGGAAATACTTACACGGGCTTACGTCACGATTATTGTTCTTGGACAGACTGTTCTTCCATTCTTCGTGACGGAACCGCAGTTTTTTGCGGAACGGTGCTGGAAGGGGAGGAAAATGCTTTTTTCTCAGATATTCATATTTATCGGGAGGGTGAGCAAAAGACGAAAATGCCTCTGGATTTTAAGGTGGGGCAGGATAAACGTTTATGTGTTTTACGTGGTTATCTTCCCGTAAAACAGGAACAAGAATAGAATCTATTTTTTAGAAAGATTCGAGAGTGAATGATGGATACGTCTTATACTGAAAAAAATGTAATTCTTGTCGTGGAAGATGAGCAGCATCTGGCCATGGGGATTCGGTATGCACTGGAACAGGAAAAATATAAAGTGGTAACCGTAAGTGACGGACAGACGGCTCTGAAAGAATTAAACGCTCGGCCAAATTATTTCGCACTGATCGTCCTGGATTTAATGCTTCCAGGCATGAGTGGTTATACCGTCTGTGAAACGTTACGGAAAAATAATAATTTTACACCTGTACTGATACTTTCTGCACGAACTTTATCGGAAGATAGGACACGAGGTTTTGATGTGGGTGCGAATCAGTATCTGACAAAACCTTTTGAACTGGAAGAATTTCTTGCGCGAGTTAAGAATCTTATTACGTTTTATCGTCGAAAAAATGGAATGCCGGAAGCAGAGACGGAAAGCATGAAAGAAAACACGGCAGTAAAACCTGCGGAAAAAACTGTAAAATTTTTGATTTTAGGTGACGCCAGAGTGGATTTTGAAACTTTTGAAGTGAGTCTGCATGGGGAAACGATTCGTCTGACGTACATGGAGATTCGGGTACTGGAGTATTTTGCGAAACATCCGAAACGTCTGATTTCAAAAGAAGAATTATTGGAAAAAGTGTGGGGAGTCAGCGGTTTCTTAAATACACGTGCTCCAGACCAGTTTATTTTACGGCTACGAAAAATTTTTGAGCCGGAACCCTCAGAGCCCATTTATTTTTTAACTTACCGAAATGCAGGTTACCGTTTTATTCCAGATCCTGGTTCGTCAGAAATGGAAAATGAAATTTCGAAACAGTGAATATCAGATTCTCCATGAATTCCCATTTTATGCGGCTCTGAAGCAGTTTTTTTTACTGA
>JAUNBR010000030.1:0-26828 GCA_030527015.1 Planctomycetia bacterium | reverse complement strand
AGATAACAGATTCTCCATGAATTCCCATTTTATGCGGCTCTGAAGCAGTTTTTTTTACTGAAGCAAAAATGCTGGTCCGCCTGTCTGCGGCCAGAGGAAGCGGAAATTTATCGTGTATCGGAGATATGATATATAGGTGTAAAATACAGGATGCATAAAAATTCATCGCGCGAGTATAAAATTTTATCACTGCGTCTGAGGGAATTTTTTCCATGAAAGTTTCGGAGAACTTTTACTGAATGTGTCGTGTAAGTATATCTGAATCCGTAATGATGTATTTATAAAAAAGATAACAGATTCTCCATGAATTCCCATTTTATGCGGCTCTGAAGCAGTTTTTTTACTGAAGCAAAAATGCTGGCCTGCCTGTCTGTGGACAGAGGAAGCGGAAATTTATTGTGTATCAGGCATAAAGTGCCCGCGGCAAAATATGTTCGGCATTAAATTTTCCGGGCAGAGAGGAAAAATATTATCGGTTCCACCGTTTTCCATTTCGTGAGGTTACATGGAAGCAGGCATTTTCTCCGTGAAGTAAAATGCCTGCTGATGGAAGCGCGTAAAACTTAAATATAAAAGTGGAACCGAGATTCTCAGAATAATCGCAGAAAAGACGCAAAAATCGAAATTTTTATTCTCCGTGCAGGTGCAGCTGCAGCTCGGTGAGCTTTTCGCGGACTTCATTAAGGCTGGTAACGCCAAAATTTTTGCAGGCCAGTAATTCGTCACCGGTACGGCGGATCAGATCACCGATAGTTCCGATTCCGTTTCTGCTCATGCATTTCCTGGCGCGAACCGACAGACCCAGAGAGGAAATCGGACGTAATAAAATTTCGGTATCCACGATTTCGTCGACTTCCTGTATCTGCGGCGGCTGAGGTTTCGCCGTCTGTCCCAGCGAGAGACCACGCGAGGAAAGCATTTCCTTAATTTCGACCAGGCTGGTTTCCCCAAAATTTTTGCTTCCCAGCAGATCCGCTTCTGTATATGAGCAGAGATCGCCCAGGGTCTCGACACCAATTTGCTGCAGGCAGTTTCGCGCACGGCACGAAAGTTCAAAATCTCCCACAGGTGTTTTAAGAATTTGTCCGATCGGATTATGGGGCGTTACATCTTCAAAAGTTGAGCTGGAAGCCTGCGCGTCTTTCAGATAAAGCTGTGCCTGCGGATGATCGGGATATGCTTCCAAAATTCGTTCGTAACACTGGACGGCCTGCATATTTTCTCCACGATCTTCATACATCAGACCCAGATTTAGCAGTGAACCGACATGCGAGGGAAACTGAGCTGCCGCACGTTTATAATATTCCAGAGCATCTTCATCATTTCCGCGACGATCACTCTCCAGCGCTAAACCAAAAAGAGCCCCAGGGTGCATGGGATTCGCTTCCACCGCACGGGAAAACCAGTTCCCCACCTCTTCTCGGGCACTTCCACAGGCTAAAGCTGTAATCCCACGCTGATACAGATAATCCGCTGTCTGTTCGATCGGCCCACATAAACTGTTTAATAAGTTCAGTGCTTCCTCAAGTTTTCCACTTCGGCGTTTTAATGCCACGATTCCTAAAGTACATATATCTGATGAATATCCAGCCATTTTTGCGGAAAGATAAGATCTTTCTGCTGATTCGTAATCTTTTAGTGCCGTATAATCCTTCGCCATGTAAAAATGAGCGACTGCTCCTCCGTCCGCCCTACGTAAAACATCCAGTGAACGCCGGTATTTCCCGAGTAAATAAAGACAGACCCCCAGACGTACCATGCCTGACGGTGCCTGCTCCTCTTCCTGGGATTCCAGTTCATTTACGGCATCCCGAAACAGCTTAAAATTCGAATATTTTGACCCGATCATTCGGCTGATCTGATCAATTTCCCGGGGACCAAAAGTGCAGTTTGTCTGCACGAGCCGTTTTAATTCCTGTTCCTGTGTGTACATCCCAAATTATCCTTTCTCACTAATATCAAAATTACAATAAATCTTTTATAAAGTATACAAAAATTTTATTTTTTGTTAAGTCCCATCTGGTATAATCCAGAAATTTTATCCGGTGTGCGATCTAATTCTCCTTATAAATTTCCGTTTTGTGTGACTCTGAACACCGGCATCTTCGGCGAAGCAAAAATGCCAGGGACGGAAGTTTATGGTGATCGGGTATATAAATAAACTCCGATTTTCATTTTGTTCTCGACACGCGTCATTCCCACTTTCTCGATACTTTACGTCCGCTGAAAACTCCAATTTTTGTGGCCGCATTAAATATTATCTTAAGGTATACCCGATGCATGATGAATTTTCGTTTCCCCGGCATTTTGCTTCGCTGAAGATGCCGGCTTTAAGAACCGCAAAAATGGAAATTTAAAGTGGAAACAGTATAAAATCAGGATAATCCGTTCGTATGGCTCGGAAACCAGATACTTTAGGATAATCACAAAACATGAAAATGAAAAACGTAAAAAATACGGAAATGAAACGTGTTTTATATATGAAATGCCGACTTAAAATCTGTATATAAAAAAAGACGTGTTCTTCATGAAGAACCGTCTTATGTATTTTATGCCCGATACATGATGAAATCAGGATGTTCTCGTTCCACAATAAAAAAGTAAAACGAAATGTCAGTTCCAAATCAGAAATCCCTACGACCATTCTTACAGCACAGATAAAACGCATTTTATCAGGCGAACAGACGGAAAGATAAAATCTTTGTTTTTATTCAAATTTTCAAAAATAAGCAAAATATCTTTTATTTTCTGAAAAATTTTGTTCTGAACACACGATTAAATCCCGAGATTTTCCCATTTTAGGGATTTTTACACCCGATGCACTAAATTTCCGCTTTTCCAACATTTTTTACTTCGTTAAAAATGCTTGCTTTTAAAACCGCACAAAAAGGAAATTTAAACTGAAAACAGGAGGCACCGGATACTCTAAAATTTTCCGATGAAAAACCTCTGGCAGCGCACTCAAAACTTTAAATTTGAGGCGGGGATTCATCATGATGTCAGAATCATGAACAAAAAGCCACTGAGGGGAATCGAACCCTTAACCCCAGCTTTACGAAAGCTGTGCTCTGCCAATTGAGCTACAGTGGCGCGTAAAATGAAGGAATAACCAATCATTTTATAATATTATACCATTTTCACATTATTTGTCAAGACCCCGTGCCGGACTTCCAGATTTTGACGCCGGCGCATATTTTCGTGTGAAAATTTTCAGTTCATGCACAGTAAATTTCACCGCAGAGTATAAAATACCTTTTTGTGTTCGTGTGAAATGGAATTTTGGGTGAAAATCTGTTAAGAAAGAATGAAAGAAAAGTGTTCCTGTGAGAGGTAAAAATATATTTTATCCCGGATGCACATAATTTTCTACTTTCCCACTCCGCATTTTGTTTTGCGAAAATACCTGTTTTGTGGCCGCACAAAATGGAAAATTAAAGCAGGATCAGGATACTTACCACCTTCAGTATATCTCGCTGTATGTGTGAAACGATAATTTTTATTGCGGAAATTTAGAGGATTTTTTTGTGTACATGAAACATGTTTTTATTCGTTTTGTGAAAATACACCAACAAAAGATACAATTATTTTCCGACTGAAAATATGTTCGTGGAATCTCCTTTAGATATTTCGTATATTTACGTTTTGTGTGATTTACTGAAATCAGACATTTTTGATAAATTCTGATTCTCCTCTAAACTTTTGTTTTGTGCGGCTCTGAAAGCAGAGCATTTTTAGCGAAGAAAAAATGACTGCCTGTCGGCGGACAGAGGAAGCGGAAATTTGTCGTGTATCGGAGATATAATATGTTAGGTGTAAAATACAGGATACATAAAAATTCATCGCGCGAGTATAAAATTTTATCGCTGCGCCTGAGAGAATTTTTTCCATGAAAGTTTCGGGGAACTTTTACTGAATGTGTCGTGTAAGTATATCTGAATCCGTAATGATATATTTATAAAAAAGATACACTATGAATTTTTGTTTTCCTGGCTTTTTGCTCTCTGAAATGCCTGCTTTCAGAACCTCAAAAAGCGGAAATTTAAAGTGGAACCAGTATAAATTCCCATTTTATGCCGGCTCTGAAGCAGTTTTTTTTACTGAAGCAAAAATCTGGCCTGCCTGTCGGCGGACAGAGGAAGCGGAAATTTATCGTCACGTGTGTAAAATATCTGAGAAAGAAAGATAAATGTGCATCAGAGAATAAGGAGCCTGGAGAGAAAATTTACTGCGCATGAACATAAAAAAAGCCTGTTTTTGCGTCAAAACAAAAACAGACTTTTTATATGAATTTTAGTATAAACAGATATTTTTTCTGAAAATTATTCCAGCGGCAGTCCACCTTCCATACTCTGTTTACGATAAATCGGAGAATGACGATAATAAACCTCCAGAGTCATGACGGATAAGGCAGTTTTATAAAGTCGACCACCTTTCTCGTCACCATGGTCGCCACCCTTAGTGTACCAACTTCCGAAATCGCAGCTTTTTTTGTCGGCAGCACACTGCGTATTTACCAGCTGATCTCGCATGGTGTTATTCCACTTGTGCCACGGTTCACCATCAAAATGATGTAAAACCTGAGTGGCATAATAATTATAATACATATCACCTTTAGAGGGACCGCGATTCGAAAGCCATTCGACTCCACGTTCCAGAGCAGGATTTTCTTTCTTCCATCCGTAATACATTCTGCATAAAAGGCCGATCGCGGTACAGGCACTCCCGGCACCAGGAGCATTATAACCATAATTTGAACCACTGTTCGACTGAACAGAATCTAAAAATTGCATGGCTTTCTGCGGTACCTGTGGCTGAACATTCAGGTAAGCCATATAACCGCTTTTCAGAGCCATTAACTGCCATCCGACGACGGAGGTGTCTCCCTGCTGCCGTGGCTGATAACGCCATCCACCACCAGCAGGATCCTGCGCATACTGAATGAAATTAATAGCTTGTTGCGCGGGCATCTGTAAGGCTTTATCTTTCGTCATTCCATATGCCTCCGTCAGGCAGATGGCAGCCAAACCATGAGAATACATCGTGCCAGTTCTTTCATGAAAACTGCCGCCTTTTCCCTGTTCTAGCTTCATGCGTTTTACGAGAAAATAAAGACCTGCGCGCACATTATTTTTGTACTGTTTACCTTCTTTGTGGGTGATTCCGCAGCCAAGGAATGGAAGAATCCCCATGGATGTGGCAGCGTTCACATCAGTATGATTTGAACCAGGATTTTTGCATTTTCCCTGGCATTTTGGAGCTTTTGTGTGGTCAAAACTCCATCCACCCGTGGGATACTGGTGATTCGCGATCCATCTTAATCCACGAGCCACGGCCAATTCGCTGGCAGAGTTCGCACCACGCATTTTCGCTGTCTGCTTGGCTTTCGCGCGTAATCCTAAACCGGAACCAGAGTAATTACTGATGCTTTTTCCGACATTAGAAGGAGTAAGTGTTCCGATCGCGTTCGGGTCCACTTCAACCATCGCGGGTGCTGGCTCATCCGCTTCCACCGCCGTCACTTCCGCAAATTCCGTGACTTCCACTACTTCATCGGTGACTTCTGCCTCCGGGTCAATCATCTCGATATCAATTTCCTCTGGCTCTTCTTCGTCAATTAATTCTTCGACCGGAGGTTCCGAGATAATTTCTACAATCTGGGTTTTTTGAGCACCGCTTACCGTCATTAGGGCTAATATAAGCAGGAAAACGACATGTACGATCGTGCTAACTAACCAGCTAGGAGTATTTAACAGTAACTGGGCGAAACCACCGGGACCTTCTTCTACAAATTCTTCCTCAAGCTGTTCGTTTTGAGAATCATGCTGCGCCATAAACTAACATCCTTTTAAATGATAAGTACTAAAGAAAATAAAAAAAATACATACCTGCTTAACGTCACTCCCTAAAACTTTATTTTAATTTAAAATTATTCTTTTTACAATATTCCACAGTGAAATTTTTCAAATTTTTTTAAAAAAAATTATAAAATTACAAAAATTTTTCCATTTTAAGGATTAAAACGGAGAAAAAAAGAAGGATTCTTGAAACGAATATATGAAATGATGGTGAATATTTTTTGCACGAAATGAGTAAAGTGGAAACAGTAAAAGTAAGAACATTTAATAATATTAGGAAGAAACTGTGAAGAAGAGGACGAGAAGGAAAAAACGAAAAAACTTTTGATAAAATGTGTCTGTTATCTTGAAATTTTAGTATTTTACGAATATAATAGATTAAGTATATTATGTTTTTACTTTTCCGACATTTTTAAGAATGTTTATTTTTGTGGCGGCAAAAGACCTATATACCTGAAGTACTATAAAATCCGCAGCCCTGTTCGCTGACAGGCAGGCCGGCATTTTTAATTTCCCTGCCAGAGCAGGTTTCGCTGAAAATGCCTGCTTTTAGAGCCGCCTAGAACGGAAATTTAAAGGAGAACCAGTATATTAGAGTAAAGCCAGTAACACTATTTCTGTCCAATTAAATAAAATTAAAAAAAGAGAGGTGCCATGATGAATAATATAAAAGAAATAACACTTCAGTGGCTGAGGGAGGATGACTGGAAGTATCAGGAAGAGCCGGAATCTTCAATTATTCGTGCTGGAGTCGGGGGCAAAAATTTATCGTTTAATCTGGTTTTTATATGTGAGGAGGAAAAGCAGGTCTTTCAGGTCGTGGCTTTAACGCAGGTAAGGATTCCGGAGAATTTTCGCCGAGAAGTCGCGGAATTAATGACGCGAATTAATTATTCCTTATTACTTGGCTCACTAAAAATGGATATGGATGATGGCGAGCTGCGGTATGAAGTGGCAATTGACGTGGAGGATGGCTGCCTTACTCCCTGCATGGTAAAGCGGTGCAGTTTAACCGCGTGCTGTTCTTTTGATAAGGCATTTCCTCATCTTATGTCGATAATATATGGAGGAAAAACCGCAGAAGAGGCGTTTCTTTCATGGAAAAATGATCGAAATGATGAAGTGCAGATGTCATAATTTGTGTGAAAATAACCTGCTGAAACGGAGGGTGAATGACGCATCATCTGGAACGGTTATTTTTCTTTTTGGGAGAAACGTCTGAAATCAGACTTTTTGTAGCGTTAATAAACGGATGGGGTGTTTTTTCGCCATAAATAGTTAAGTAAACATCCAGTGCTTTTTGGTATTCATCGGCTGCTTTTTTGGGGTTTCCGCAGAGATTATAAATATAAGCGAGATCCCGATAAGCCTGAGCCAGAGAAAGGGAATGGTTTCCCAAAATATTTAAATATTCCAGGACAGATTTCTGGAACTCGGAGGTAATTTTAGATTCAAAATTTGGATCATCGGAATCCCCAGATTTTAATGAGTCTGCATATTTAAGAATGATGGAGGTGGAGGCCAGGAGTAATTTTTTAGAATAATGTAAAGGAAGCTCCAGTTCAGTATAAATATTTTGAGTTTTTTTAATGGCGTCACCTGCTTTTTTATAATTATTATTCATTAAGGCCATGCGTGCATTACAGATGGATAATCGTGCCAGCAGAGGATGGCTCGGGGGGAGCTTTTTCTCCGCGGTGGAGAGACATTTTGTGAGCATATTTTCAGTTTCTTTCAGGGAACCCAGGATTTCATTTTTCGCGAAACGAGAAGAGATGCGCATCTCGATATAAAGGGTACGCAGGGCGATTTCAGAAAGCGAATCTTCTCCTAATTTTTGTGAACTGATGGCAGTCGCTGTCTGGAAACACTGGTCCAGAATTTTTTCCCGTCCTTCCACTTTAGAGTAATAGTGCATCAGGGCATTATCGGCTGCGATGATCCATGTGGGCGCAGATTTCGGAGAAAATCCTTCTTCCATACGCTTATTCTGTTTCTGGCTGATTTCTCTGACGGTGCGCAGCGGATTTTTAGCGATTTCTTGAAAGAGCGTCTGCGTGGGTAAAGCATAAGTGGAAAATTCGCACTGGATATAATATGCCAGAAGGTTACTCTGCAAAATTAAATACATGACGGAATTTTCATCTTCTCCCAGCTCTCGGAACAATTTTTCTGACTGCTGAAAACAATTATTCGCAGAAGAGGTGTCTGCGAGAATATTCATTACGGCCTGAATATTTGTCGGTAACTTTTCATCCTTCTGAATTTTTTGGTTATCAGAAATGGTTTTTGCGGAGTCCTCTTCTTTTGCGGGAATTTTTTCAAAACATGTCAGGATGATGCCCTGAGTATTCCACGCAGAGGCAGAAATAAATTTTGACAGTCGGCCGGTTCCGGATGAAAATTCCTCTGCCAGATGAAAGGACCATTCTGCTTCATGATATGCTCCAGCATATGTTCCCAGAAGTACCATCAGAACTGCATGATTATTATTAAATACCATGAAATCCGTGCCGACCTGACGTGCGAGGTTTTCTTGTTCCTCGGTTAAATTTTGAAGCTGTGCATTCTGAAGTGTTTCTGCCGCAGACTGTAAAGAGATTTCCTTTTCAGCAGAAGATTTTTTTTGTGTTTTTGTCGTGCTGTTTTCTTCTTCGCCGTTTATGCAGCTCAGATACGTGTTCCACTGTGTGTTCCACAGACGTTTCATTTTATCCCCACAAGTACGGATGTTTTTCCCTGATAATACAGAATGCAGAAGGCTCAGATGTTCATGAATTATTTCAGGATTAAAAAAATCGTTATGCCATGTGTCAGAAGAAAGCTGATTTAAATATTCCTGTGCGCTGTGCAGATCATTCAGATACATATACGTAACGGCGATCTGCGATTTAATTTCCGCAGAAGGTTTTTTTTCTAAAATGGACAAAAATTCTTTTAACGCCCTTTCATATTCCTGATTAAGTAAGAGAGCCTGGGCGTGCGCAATTTGGAATGTAAGATTATCGGCGTCAGAAAGAGGCGTGACATTCCCGAGATCCGCAGCTTCCTGATATTTTCCCTGCAGAATGAGTCGGATTAATTTTGTAGACGGCGTTTTTTCTGGAAAAACTTTTTCCCAGGCCTCTGTGTGAGGAGAAAGGGCGGGTGGGGTCAGGAGAGCCAGGGAATCTCCAGCCAAAAAAAGTGTGGGACGTAAAAGGTCACGTGCGATAAGAATGGTACCTTCAGGATAAATAATTTTGATGTTTTTAAATGGCCCCAGGGGACTTATTCCCAGCAGAAAAATAATGACTCCGATGATAGCGGCAGGAACAGTTTCTTTTCGTACATTACGTTTTATCCCGGGAAGTAAAATATATTTTTCTGCGATTTTTTGGGCGCGTAAGGCTCTTCCAAAATCTTCATGTGAGATCATCTCTGCATTTTCCTGAATGGGACGCCATAAAAAAAGGAAACCTGCGGCAGAACCCAGTAATGCTAAAATGAAAACGAGAAAGATACGGATAAAAAGGTATGTTTCCAGCTGTAAACTGTAAAGGAAAATGGTCAGGCCGATCCATCCCAGACAGGCAAGAATACCAAGAATGCCATAAAGTCCAATTTTAAATGATTTTACTGATTCTTTAGACCGCATTATTTCTTCCTATAATAATTCTAAATAAAAATAAGTGGATGAAAATATATAAGAAATAAATGAATAATGATAAAAGTTATTTATTTCCAAAAGTAAAAAAGGAGTTAAAATTACCAAAATACCTGGATTTCCGATGAACGATAAATTTTTGCACACCCAGAGTTTTACTTTTCTCTGAAAATGTCCAGCTTTCATAATCACACAAAACGGAAATTTAAAGTGTAAACGGTATAATACATTTTACCATAATAAAATCAGATAATCAATAAAAGTTTAAAAAATTAAAGAGAAACAGAAAAAAATTTATTTTTTCTTTCGTATAAAAATGATTTTGTCGGTCACTGGTTTTATGCAAGAAGTGCAGCAGTCTGTATTTTAAACAGAAAGTTTTATACCCGATACATTATAAATTTCCGCTCTCCAGTATTAATGTTCGCAGAAAATGCCTGCTTTCAGAGCCGCACAAAACGGAAATTTAAGGTGGAACCAGTATAATGCCTGTGTAAAATATCTCAGTAAAACTAAAATTTTGAGGAATTATTCTGAAAATAACGGATTTCTCTTTTCAGGAAAAGTTTTATAATGTAAAATAGACGCCTCATGTTAAGTTTACATGATGTTCACAGAGAAATCTTATGTTATGATTAATGAATCGGTTATTGTAGTCAGAAAAAAAGGACGTTTTTAGGGATGGAGAAATCTGTGGTTTAAAGTGAAATTAGTATTTCGTGTATATATCATAAAATGTCTGGAAATGTAAATATAATGATGCTGGTATAAATTTATATATAATTATATCTGATACACTATAAAAATTCCGCGTCTCCGGCGTGATGTCTCGCTAAAAATGTCTGCTTTCAGAGCCACATAAAACGGAAATTTAAACGAAAAACAGTGTATGATTAATAAATTTAAGTAATAAAAATACAGAATGGCAGAAAGATGCACAGAAAAATAATCTTATTTTCATGTTTAGTTCTTTTGTTTCTTAACGTGGGATGTGGAGAAACAAAAAAAACAGTACAAAAAAATGGACATGGCGAAATAAAAACCGAAAAGTTAATTTTGTCCCAGAAAAAAGAGAAAGAAGAAAATCATCAGAAAGAGCAGGACAGTAAAAATAGTGCAGAACTATTTTCTGAAACAGATGTACTAAAACCCAGTACGGAAGAAGAAAATTTGGGAATGGAAACATTTTCAGAGTATTCTTGGAGTGAAGATGCATGGAAAAATTTAGCGAAAGAGGATCCGGATGCACCATTTAAGAATCGGGAATTCGGAGAGGAAATGGTCACGGAGCAGGGAGACACGCTTCCCCAGGCATACCGAAGGTATCCACGTATTTTTGTGGAAGAGCACCATGCTGGACGATATGGTTTAAAAGTTTTGCGTTCAAAACGAATGATTCTTGTTACAGACATGGAGATTACACCAGAAATTTTAAATCTGCAAAAAGCGGCGGATGCTGCATATCCTCAGTTATGTGAATATTTTCGTGTGCCGGAAGATGAAACGTGGAATTTTACGGCATTTTTGATGAGCAGTAATATTCCTTTTATGGAGTCTGGTTATTTACCAGGGATTCTCCCCTCTTTTAAGGATGGTTTCGCGTTTAATTATGACTGCTGGCTGTATGATCAGCCAAGTAATTATTACCGTCAGCATTTATTATTACATGAAATGGTACACTGTTTTATGCTTACCGTTTTGGGAAAGACGGGGCCACTGTGGATGACAGAAGGTTATGCAGAATTTTTTGGAATGCATGATATGAGCACGGAGCAGGTGAAACTGGGATTTATGCCTCCGAATAAAGAAGCGGTTCCATACTGCGCCAGAATTCGAGAATTACGAGAAGTGGTGGCTGCTGGGCGCGGGCGAACGTTCCAGGAAGTTTTTGACATGAATTACCGGGAGTTTCCGAATAATGAGGTGTATATATGGAGCTGGGCATTAATGTGGTTTTTAAATAATCATCCGGATACGTCCGTTCCCTTACGTCAGTTGGGCTGTGGTTTACCTCAGCGCAGTGCAGATGGAACGCAGATAACGCAGGAGTTTTTTGCGTCCCTGGGTAAAAATCTGTCAAAAATTGAAAAACACTGGATGATGTATGTCGCTGCGCTGGAATATGGTTTTCCTCTTTCTCCCATGCTTTTTGATGCCACACAGGGTGTGTCTCTGAACTCAGGAGAGAAAAAAGTGGTTCTTGTTCAGGCAGATAAAGGCTGGCAGAATACGGGCGTAAAGGTCAAAAAAGGAGACGTGATTCGGCTTCGTGCTCTGGGAAATTATAAACTTTCAGCTCCTGATGAAAAAACGTGGTCATGTGAGCCGGGAGGTATAAGCCTCAGTTTTTATCGTGGAAATCCGCGTGGTATACTTCTGGCGGCCATCTGTCCCGATGAAATGCTTCCAGAATATTTTCGAGAATGTTCGTCCACTTCTTTTTTTGCGCCAGTTTCTGTGGGATTACATAAAGTAATCGAAATTCCATTTTCTGGAACCCTTATGGTGCAGATAAATGATGTGCCAGTAAACTTTCCTGGAAACTCAGGAAGCTTAAAAGTTGAGATCATGCAAAAATAAAGGTTTTATTCTCGACGCATTATAAATTTTCCGCTTTACCAGCATTTTTTACCCGATACGCTATAAAATTCCACTTTCCAGGTATTTTGTTTCGCTAAAATACCTGCTTTCAGAGCCGTAAAAAACGGAAATTTAAAGTAAAATTAGTGATACATACAGTTTCGTCTGAGCGAGATTATATCGGTGAAACAAAAATGCTGTGGAAAAGAAAGTTTATCGGTGAGTGTTTAGTATAAAACCCGGTTTCCGAGAGTGTTTCTCATAAAACCGGGCGAGAATTTTTCATATAATTCTGTATGTATTATTATTTCAGAATACTCTCAAAATTTTTAAGAGGTGTAATATTCTGAGAAGGTTTTTGCGTGTTTTTCTGTAATGGGTGACTTTCCGACAGCTGCTGTTTTTGTTTCATGGCTTCCACATACATATTCAGAAAATTTTTGGACAAAACATGTGGTACGGAAATATACAGGAAAGCATTTTCGTGTGCCACCGTGGAAATGGTTAACGCAGGTGGAGAGTCAGGAGGTAAAGGTGTGGGAAATGGATGTGGAAGTGCCGGTGCGTAATTCTGACGAATATAATTACATGTCTGCTGGAAATTTACACCGTCAAAACAAAATGCCGTCCTGAGGATCATATTTTCAGGTGAAGGCACTTCCTTTCTTATGGCATTCCAGGAATCTTGCCAGGTGAAAAAATGTTCTGCTGAGGAAACATTTTTTGCGTTTATGGTACCTGTTAATAAAAATGGAAGCGTATAAGGCATAAATTCTGGTGAACGGAAAGGATACATGAATTCTGATGCACTCAGGCCAGACGGAATGCCATAATTATGGGGAGGTTCCGGTGGTGGAGGAAGTGGCTGAGGTGGGGCATACAGATGCCGGATTTTTTCCCAGTTATCTTTTGCCATACGCAGAATCGTTTCATCACCAGGTACGATTAAAATGTGATGCGGATCCAGGATGAGGACAAGATTTCTGCGTGCCAGCAGAATGGGCGGCGCACCGGCGGCTTCTGTATCCATAAATTGCTGAATAATTCCGCCAAAAGAACGCTGTAAATCCCCAGTCTGTAAACCGACGACAGATCGCTGAATCAGATTAATGAGTCGTAAATTTTCAGGTACGGCGGGCCGGTGAGAGAAGTCCCCTTCCTGTTCCGCCTGGATCTTTTTCATTTCCCGTGCATAAAGTTCCAGGTCAGAAATATAAAGGGGGTATCCATCAAAAGAATATTCTTTCATACCCTCTTTTTCACCAGCAGATTTTCCGATTAAAGCACCAAGTTTTGCGCCCAGTTCCCCACCGACTGCTGCCGCGCGCTGAGGATCTGCCGGACGAAGTAAAACAGGACGATTTCTCAGCGCTCGCCGTGTCTGACGTTCCTGACGTCCGAGAGCCAGGTTTTCTGCGATTTTTGCTCCTATATCTCCCACCGCGGCAGCTCCGATATGGCTGCCGATCATCTGAGCTTTCGGTATAATGAGCTCCTGCACAAAAGCGGCCGCATCATCCACTTCAAGAAAAAAGCACCAGCGTTCCGCTAAAAGATCATTCGGTTCTGGTAAAATAAAGGAATATTCCACATGCCGAACACGATTAAATGGAGCCTGAAGCTGGGAGGCCACGTCTTTTGTTACGTCCACCTGACCTGCCAGAGAAGTGGAAATGTCTGGAACAATTTTTAAAAAGTGTTCCATTTCCAGCGTGGTGGAAATTAGAGGACCGCTGGAATCACGTACCTGAGATAAAAGCCGTGAATTGGGCTGTGGAGAAAGAGTTAATGACATAAGGGTGGTGTCTTTTTGAATGGATGCATCTAAACGGATGCTGGCCAGATTACTTTCCATCCAGTGAACTGCCTTTAATGCCCGATTAAAATATCCTTCTGCCAGATCCAGTTCAGGGTCTGGGATGTTTAGAGATTTCATCGCTTCTGAAAACACGGGTGCAAAATCTCCCAGCACTATTTTTGCCAGCTCTGTCAGATGCAGGATTCCACCGCGAGTTATTTCCAGCGAAAGGTGTGAATGTTTCATTCCGGAGAGTGTGAAAGTGTGCCTGGCAGAAAAAGGCTGCGCGGACCACAGGTACTGTATCATTTCTTTTGAAACGGGTTCCACGAGAATCGCATAACCGCCCTTTAGGTAAACTAAATGATTCGCGGGCGCGGAAAGTACAGAAACATATCCTTCTCGGAGCGGATTCGGCAGATTTTCCATATTCGCGCCCAGTGTACGGATAAAATTTTTGTAATCTTTTACCGGAATGATAAGAACTCTGGCAGGTAAATTTCCATAAGGTACATAAATAATCGCACTCTGCCGTTTCATGTCCACGTAAGGAAGGCATTTCGCATATGGCGTGAGTTTTAGCCAGTCCATGGGAGCGAACATTCCCAGTCCAAGACGTGAAAGTAAATGGCGGCCACGATCATTTAAAAGATTTAAGGAGGGAGTTCTAAAAATTAGAAGTGCGTGTTCAGGAATCACATCTTCAATTTTTGCGTGAGGAATATTCGACAGTGATTCAGAAGGGATACGTTTCGAAGAATCTTCTTTTCCCCCAGGAAGAAAATCTGAAAATCGAAAACCTCTGTCCGATTTTTTTGAAGGAGATGCTTTCAGTGAAGGAGTTTCCACTTTTTGTAGCTCAGTCAGATTTTTCCCGTCAGGCAGCTTGGCTGTCTGTGCCATCAGTGATTCTTTATAATCGTAATCTTCCCAAAATAAAGCGGGGGATAAAACCCCAAAAAAACATATGATTCTGAATAAGAATGAAAATTTCATGATAAAAAGAGACCCTTTATTAAAAGTACAGGAAATGATGTTCTATTTTTATAGTGCTCCAAAAAAATTTTTGAAAATGGATGAAATTCCATAACTATTTAAATTTTTTACACTGGATACAGTATAATAAAAAGTTTACAGGATGATAATACTCCCCATTTATAAATTTTAGTGTCAGATCTGCCTGTTTATAATGCGATAATTTAGGAGGGTATCAGTAATTTTATACCCGATGCACTATAAATTTTGTTTCACCGGTATTTTTGCTTCGCTGAAAATGCCTGTTTTCAGAGCCTCTCAAAACGGAAATTTAAAGTGGAGCCAGTAATATCTGAAACACTATAAATTTTGCTTCTTAAGTAATTTGTAATCCAAAAATGTTTTTAGTGTTTAGGGTATATAAAAAAAGGTAAAAGGTAAAAGCCACATAAATAATACGTCTTATTATAAGGATTATAAGGATAAAAAAGGTGAAGATTTTTGGGTGGTGAAGTTTTTTTTCTGATATATGGTGAGTTCCTATTTTTCGGACAGACCATTTTGTTGAAGCAAAATACTGGTACAGAATCCATATATGGGGAATTTTAATAAAGTGGCAGATGTCTTGCAAAAAAATTGTGTCTTGTTAAAATATAAGAAAAAAATGATTTTTGAAAAGGAGTGTGCTTCTTTTTAGTATATTTTGTCGCAGGAGATATAAAAATGAGTGAAACTGGTGAAAAAATGCTTGCTTTGGTAAAGGCGAAAAAGGAAAAGGGAATTTGGCTCCAGGAGGTTCCTGTACCGGAAGTGGGACCGAATGATGTGCTTATTAAAATTCATAAAACAGCGATCTGTGGGACGGATATTCATATATATAATTGGGATGCATGGTCTCAGGCGACGATTCCTGTTCCGATGCATGTGGGGCATGAATTCGTGGGGGAGATCGTCTCGTGGGGAGATAATGTGGAGGGATATTCTGTCGGTGAAATCGTTTCGGGTGAAGGACATATCGTATGTGGACGGTGCAGAAACTGCCTGGCGGGCAGGCGTCATTTATGTATCGACACACATGGAGTGGGGGTAAATCGTCCGGGAGCTTTCGCGCAGTATTTAAGTATTCCTTCGTCGAATGTTTGGCCGTGTGCGCCGGATATTCCAGAAGATATAATCGCGTGTTTTGATCCTTTTGGAAATGCCACTCATACGGCACTTTCTTTTGATCTGACGGGTGAAGATGTTTTAATTACCGGTGCGGGGCCGATCGGAATTATGGCCGCGGCGATATGCCGTCATGTCGGCGCACGTTATGTGGTGGTGACGGATGTAAATGAATATCGTCTGACTTTAGCAGCAAAAATGGGTGCCACGCGTGTGGTAAATGTCGCGAAAGAAAATCTTCAGGATGTTATGAAAATGCTTTCCATGAAAGAGGGTTTTGATATCGGGCTGGAAATGTCCGGGAATGCTTCTGCTTTCAGCACGATGATTGACGTAATGCATCATGGAGGGAAAGTCGCTCTGCTGGGGATTCCTTCTCAGGATGTGAAAATCGACTGGAATAAAGTGGTGTTTAATGGACTGCAGCTAAAAGGTATTTATGGTCGGGAAATGTATGAAACCTGGTATAAAATGACGGCCATGATTCAGAGTGGTCTGGATATTATGCCGGTGATTACGCACCGGTATGATATTCGGGATTATCAGGAAGCTTTTGAGGTGATGGCGTCTGGGCGTTCTGGAAAAGTCGTTATGGACTGGACGAAACTGTCTTAACGAGAATGTGTGTTTTCCGAAAGTGTTTTTAATGTCCGAGGTATAATACGCCGGTATTATACTTCCCATGCACGAGATATTTTATTTTTCAGGTATTTTCAGTGAAAGTAAAAAATCCGAGAAAGTGAAATTTTTAGGGTTTATACCCGACGCACTATAAATTTCCGCTTTTCCTGCATTTTACTTCGCTGAAAATGCCTGCTTTCAGAACCGCACAAAACGGAAATTTAAAGTGGAAACAGGTATATGTGGCTCTGGAAGCGGTATTTCGTGCATTACGAAATGTCGGAAAAGAGGAATTTTATAGTGTGCTCCGGAATGATGAATCGGGTGTAATTTCGTGTGGAAAATGACCTGAAATGTTTTTTTCTTTAATCTTTTTAAAAAGAGGCAGATTCATGATGATTTGGAAGCCGTGTGAGAAAATTTTCTTTTCCAGGACGTGGGTAACAGGGCTTTCTTTTTTGTTTTTTTTGTTTAGTACGACAGATATTTTTTTGAGTGCCGCACCACATGATGAGAATGTTTCGGTATCTTGTGTGGAAGAAAATGAATTGGCGGGTGAGTTTCCTAAAAGATGGCTTACCTCGGAAGCGCGTTCAAAAAAACTTCAAGAACCGGTAAGTCTTTCCTGGAGTCATGCTCCGTTACGTGTGTCGTTTACGAAATTTTGTCGATTACAAAAAATAGCACTGGTGATGGATCGGCGGGTGAATCCAGAGCTTACCGTTACGCAGACGTTTCAAAATATGTCCATGATATATTTAATGCGTCATGCTCTTACAGTTTTAGAGGACCCGACTCATTTTACCAGAGAGCCTGGCGGTCTTTATGAGCTTTCTCAGATCGGGGATGTGCTTTATGTCGGGCCGAAACCGTATGTCCGGAAACTGCAGACTCTAATTTATTTACAGGAAAGGAAAGTGCCGGCGGATGCCCGAAAAATCTGGATGAAAAAAACTGTACTTACGTGGGAGGATTTTGATCGTCCCCGTGATATTTTGCAAAAAATAGCAGAAAGATACCAGATCGGAGTAAGTAATTTAAAAAATGTTCCTCATGATCTCTGGTGGGGGAATCGGCTTCCGGAAATGACGCTTACAGAACAGATAACACTTATTTTAGGCCAGTTTAATCTGACGTATGATGTGGATTCATCAGGAAAAATGATTACGATTAAACCTCTGAACCTTTCGGAAATTACGGTCACCAGGATGTATCCGAAAGATCTGGAAGCGCGTCTTGCCGAGGCAAAAAAAGTTTTTGGGGAGACGGAATATTATCTGAAGGATAATAAACTCTGTGTGAATGCGCCGGTGGAAGTTCATCAGTTTCTTCAGGCGAAAAAAAAGTCTTTAGAGCAGATAAACGTGGGGGGATTTAAATCATATGTCGCCGCTTCCTCCGCAGTGAAGGAAGGTTCTCTAGACACGTTTCGTTTTTCTGGAATGGTGAAAGGACCATTTTTTCATATACTGAACGAACTGGGCCGAAAGGGGTTAAGCGTTCAGTATGACGCTCAGTCCATGCAGGATGCGGGGATAAATCCGAATGTAATTATATCGGTGGAAGCAAAAGATTTTACCGCGGCGGAGCTTATGCGGGAAATCGCCCGGCAGGGAGGGTGTAAACTTCATGTGGAGGGAAGTAAGTTCATCTTTTACGCGAAATAAAAAGATGAAGTTTATTTTTCCAGCATCAGAGTGTTTCCGTGAAATTACGGGACTTATGAAATTTTGCGTTCCAGCGGAATCTGAGCCTGTGTTATTTCATGTTTAGTTTACCACGGTTAAAAACCGGTATTTCATTATTTATCCCTGATGCAGGTGAACTTCCGCTTTCCAGGCATTTTTGTTTCGCTGAAAATACCTGTTAAAGCCGCACAAAACGGGAATTTAAAGGAGAGCCAGAGTTATAAATTTCGCTTTATGCAGAATGGAAAGTCGGCATGTACTGTGAAGCAAAAATTTTAGAGCGGAAATTTATTCCGGATGCATGATGAATTTCCACTTCTCCGGCATTTTTGTTTTGCTGAAAATACCTGTTAAAGCCGCACAAAACGGGAATTTAAAGGAGAGCCAGAGTTATAAATTTCGCTTTATGCAGAATGGAAAGTCGGCATGTACTGTGAAGCAAAAATTTTAGAGCGGAAATTTATTCCGGATGCATGATGAATTTCCACTTCTCCGGCATTTTTGTTTCGCTGAAAATACCTGTTAAAGCCGCACAAAACGGAATGTTAAAGGAAAACCAGATCGCATGTTCGGGTATATAATGTATCCGATAAAAATCTGAGGAGAGGCCAGAACTGCCTGATATATGAAATATTCGGAAATGGTATTCAGACTAAAATTTCGGGCGAGTATGTAAACGTAAAATCTCTACTTTTTTTTCTGCCAGCCAGCGAGAAATTTTTTCTGTCTGCACCTCTCGGTCTGGTCCCAAAACATCTAGAAAACGCTTTCGTGAGTGTCCCACGAGTAAAGGGAGATTTAAATGTTTAAAATACTCGATATTCCAGAGAATTTCCAGGTTATGTTCTGCTGTTTTTCCGAAACCGATTCCTGGATCCGCGATTAACTGTTCCGGGCGCAGTCCGTACTGAAGGAGTGTGTCACGCTGAAGGGAAAGATAGGTGAAAACTTCTTTTACGACATTTTCATAATGAGGGTTTTCCTGCATGATTCTCGGGTTTCCCTGCATGTGCATAAAGCAGAGTGCCGCACCGGAAGAAAGCGCGAGTTCCTGCATTTTAGGATGTTCTCCGCCGGTAATATCATTCAGAATTTCCACTCCTTCATGAAGTGCCACGCAGGCGGTTTCTGGATTTCTGGTGTCCACAGAAAGTGGTGGCACGGAAAGACTTTCTGCTTTACATTTTGCAAAAATTCCACGAATGACGGGCGTAATTCGCGCGATTTCTTCATCCACGGGCACAGGTAAAGCGCCAGGACGTGTGCTTTCTCCGCCGACATCTAAAATGTCCGCGCCATCACGTATTAATTTTACGGCGTGTCCGATTATATCTTCTCGGCCTCCATCAGAAAAAGAATCGGGAGTGGCGTTTACCACGGCCATCCATAAGGGAGTGGTGCGAAAAAAAACTTTTCGCCGTGAGGTCTGAATATAAGTGTTCATTTCTTCGTTTTTTTGCTGCTATTTTTTTTACTTCGTAATTTTTGAAAAATCGGACACCGTAAAAAGGCCAGAAAAAGGGCGGCAGGAATGGCGATAAATAATAATCGCCGATTTATCATCGCTGCGACAATAATAATGGGAAGCCCATCCAGCATCCATGCAGGTAATTTTATGATATGATCCCACGCCAGCCACGCCATAAGCGCCACCGGGCCGAGTCGTCCGCAGATACCATAATAGGTCGTGATGGCACCACCGGCATGATATGCGCCTGTGATCCACATGGCAAGATATGCACTCAGGCATGTTACGGCAATTACTGCGATAAATATCTTGCGAATATCTTTCATGGTATTTTAAAATTTCTTCAGGATTTTATAGTGCCTCAGATATAAAAATAAAATCGGTATATGTTCTGCGGTGTTTCTTAAAATTTCTGTTTATGGAACTCTGCCATCCAGGATTTTTTATGCCCGATACACTATAAATTTCCGTTTCTCAGGCATTTTTCTTCTCTGGAAATGCCTGCTTTCAGAGCCGCACAAAACGGAAATTTAAAGTGGAACCCGGTATATTAAAAGTAAAAATGTCGATAAAACTGAAATTTATTTTAGTGCGTCCAGTATAAAACAAAAAAATTATACCGTATTTTAAAAAACCGGCAAGATGAATGTTTTATGAAAAATTTTCGCTTTTTGAGACACCCCTTTTTTTGAGTAAAATATCTATTATACTAATTTTATTCTTGCGCACGATGAAATTTTTCCCGGCCTGTGTAAACAGATTTACCAGTATTTTGTTCAGTCATTTTTGGTCTGCCGACTAAAAATATGTAAGCAGAACAGCGGAATGTGGAAAAAAAGAAATCTGAGCCGTAAGATACCCGTTTCCTTAAATTTAGTATTACAGAAGAACAGTTTTTTGTTCTTTAAATGGTTTTTGGAGAGAATCAGAAAATATCAGGCCTCCAGAAGGGGGAAATACTCGAAGTGCTATAAATTTCTGCTTCCCCTGTCCTCTGAACAGGCATGCCGTTTTTTTGCTTCGGGGAAAATGCCCTGCTTTTAAAGCCCACAGAACGGAAATTTAAAGAAGATTCGGTATGAAAAGAAAGGAGATTTTTATGGCAGCTTGGTATTATTATGAAAAAAAAGGTACGAAAGTGGGGCCTATTTCTGAATCCGACTTAAAAAAACTGGTTTCGGAGGGCGTGATCGTCCGTGGAACGATCGTCGAAACAGAAGATGGACATCAGACGATCGCTCGAAATGTGAAAAATCTTTTTTCTGAAATGGAGCAGGGGTCATCAAAAATAGATTTATCGGGTGCGGAGAAGACGTTTTCGTCGCACGGTATTCAGAATGCTCATGAATATGAACCTCAAATTTCTGTACCTCATCGTGTTACGAATCCCCCTGTTCCCTCTGCGCCATCCTTTCCTGTTACTTCGGCGGGTTCCTCTCATTCTGCCGCTTCCGTTTCGTCTGCGAAACCACTTCAGTCTTCGAAATCAGCTTCCTTTTCCATTCCTCCTGCTCCTGCTCTTCAGAATATGGAAAAAATCGAGAAAGAAGAGTTTCTGACGATAAATGAGGAAGAAACAGGAGGAGGTGCTCATTTACGGAATCTTTTTTTTGATTTTACCATTCCCGCGGGTTCCAGTAATTATTTTATGCTGGAAATGGCAGTATTTTTATTGCGCGCTCTTTTATACCTGACCTTAATCATATTATTCGGTGTTATGGTCTGCGTGGTTCCCAGCCTGGACAGTCTGGTGAGTGTTATTCTTATGGTAATTCTGTATATTACAGGTGGCTTTTTCCTAATATTTTTCTGTGTGATTTTAATAGAAGGAATAAAACTTCTTATAAAAATAGATAAGCGTATGTCTGAGCAGGAACAGAAATTATCGGAGATACACTCCATGAATACAAAAGTTCCTAAATCTTAAATTTTGTCCAGCAGTGACACAGAGCGATCGCCAAAGCATCTGCCAGATCGGGAGGATCGGGCAGTTTTTCCAGGGAAAATTCGGTCTGAATGGCTCTCTGCATCTGACTTTTAGACGCTCGTCCGCTTCCGGTGAGTATTTTTTTTACGGCGGTGGCACTATAACTGTAAACCGGTATATCATTTTGCGCTGCTAAAAGCATAATGGTTCCGCGGACGTGTCCCATAATAATCGCAGTTTTCGGGCGCTGATAATGAGAATAAATCTCTTCCAGGGCTAAAACTTTTGGCTTCCAGCGTATAAAAATATCCTCTAAATTTTGGTGAATTTCCAGAAGCCGTAAAGGAAGCGTATCTCGTGATTTTCCACGGATGACTCCGCCTTCTCGCAGATATACTTTACCCACTTTTTTTTCTAAAATGGCATAACCGGTAATATTAATACCTGGATCGATTCCTAAAATAATCATAATAATGTTTTATACCCGATTCACTATAAAATTCCACTTCCCCTGGCCGGGCCGGCATTTTTTCTTCGCTGAAAATGCCTGGCATTCAGAGCCGCACAAAATGAAAATTTAAAGGAGAAGCAGTATAAATTTCAGTTTATGCTTAAAATACGCTAAATTTTTAGTTTTCAGATTTTTTGCATGGATGAAATATCTGCAGGCGGCGAAGAAAAAATTTATGCCCGATACACACCATAATTTCCGTTTTCTCGGGTTTTTTGTTTCGCTAAAAATCCACTTTCGGTGATGTACGAAACGAAAATTTAACGAGAATCAGGTATAAAATGGTCAGGGATTTTCCATTTCACTATAATATTTTACTTTTCATCATTTTTACACGCTAAAACAGCCGGCGGGGTACGGAAAACTGAAATTTATACCTGATGTATTATAAATTTCCGCTTCACCAGCATTTTTTCGCTGAAAATGCCTCTTTAAGAACCGTACAAAACGGAAATTTAAAGTGGAAACAGGATAAAATGAAACCAGCATAATATGAAAACTGAAAATTTAATTTTTTTCTGTACCAGGAATGCTCCGCGCACGTGCGGTCACACTTTCGCGGTGAGCGGTGAGTCCTTCTTTAGTCGCAAGAATGGCTACTTCCGGTGCTAAATGAGTTAATCCTGTGTGGTCAAAATATAAAACGCTGTGGCTGCGCAGAAAATCATTACTGGAAAGTCCTCTGGCAAATCTCGCAGTTCCGCTGGTGGGTAACACGTGAGATGGGCCGGCCGCATAATCTCCCAGTGCGACAGGCGTGTAATTTCCGAGGAAAACCGCACCTGCATTATGGATTTTTTCTTCCAGCTGTGCGGCATTTTCTGTCGCGATATGTAAATGTTCAGGTGCCAATTCATCTGTCAGACGACATACTTCCTCTTCATTTTTTGCAAGAATGACTGCTCCAAAATCTTCCAGACACTGGCGCGCGAGTTCTCCGCGTTCCAGTTTTTGAAGCTCATTTTCCAGGGCATTTACCACGGTCTGCAGGACATCTCGATCTGTGCTGATAAGGATACTTGCGCCCGGTGCGTGTTCTGCCTGTGCGATTAAATCCAGCGCGGTAAATCGGGAATCCGTCGTTTTGTCGACGATAATCATGACTTCACTGGGGCCAGCGATCGAGTCGATATCCACTTCTCCGTAAACATGTTTTTTTGCCAGCGCGACAAAGAGATTTCCTGGACCGACGATTTTATCCACGCGCGGTAAACCGTCCACTCCATATGCCAGAGCCGCCACGGCCTGTGCTCCTCCGACACGATACACTTCCCGGATTCCGATTTCGTAACACACGGCCAGCATGTCTGTATTATATGCGCCATTTTTAGTTGGAGGTGCCACCACCGCAATTTCTTGTACTCCGGCCACCATGGCAGGGACGGCAGTCATTAAAACCGAGGAAGGATACGCGGCGGCTCCCCCCGGCACGCAGATCCCCACCCGGCGCAGTGGACGATAACGCTGTTTCAGATACCCGCCAGGCCTGGAAATTTCGGTGTCTGAATGCAGTATGGCCGTCTGGAATACCCGAATATTATTTTGAATATTTCTTACCGCGGTCAAAAAATCCGGATCCGCTTCCGCATGTGCTTTTTCCAGTTCTTTCAGAGGAACGCGCAGCTGATCCGCTGTGAGTGTGGCGCCATCAATTTTTGCTGAATATTCGAGAACAGATTTCAGTCCATTTTTTTCCACATCCTGGCAAATTTTTGTGACGACTTCTTGGGGAGAAAGAGGTTTTCCAAAAATTTCCACCGTCCGTTTTTGGCCTGCAGCGGAAACCACATTACCTTTTGGACTGAGTTTACGACGTAAATTCGACATTTGTTCAGAAATGGAATCTTTGGATGTATCATACCAGGGAATATTCATTTTTTCTCTCGTATTTTTTAAGATAATGTTCCGATTCGTTACCCGATATGCATGATAAATTGTTTTTACTTCCCCGGTATTTTCCGCGAAGCAAAACACCTGTAGCGCAAAAATTTATAGTGTATCGAGTATATAAATATACAAAATAATTATAACTGAATGCATATTTTTGCCAAGAAGGGGAGGGCTGGTGAAAATACACAAGAAAAAGTTATATATCCGATGCACGATAAAAATTCCGCGTCTCCGGCATTTTTATTTCGCTGAAAATACCTCTTTTAGAACCGCACTAAACGGAAATTTAAAGAAGAACCAGAGTTTAGAAATATGGATTTTATACTCATGCACAAGAAATCTTGGCATCCGAGGTATTTTGTTCCCGTGCTGCGGCAGACAGAGATGAAAATGCCTGCTTCAGAACCGCACTAAACTGAAATTTTAAAGGAGAACCAGTATAAAACTTAAATTTTTAAATAGAACTGTATGTATCCGCACAAAACTGAATTTTTGATGAAACGGTATCCATCTAAAATGCTGTAAAATCTTTTTTCGGCATTTCATTTTCAGAAAATATTTTATCGCTGCATAAAAAAACAGAGGGAGGTTCTGAATTTTTATATAATTCCGTTTTGTACGGTTTTACCTGCAGACATTTTATAAGTCGCGAATACCTAAAATGATAATTTTATACCCGATGCACTATATACCCGATACACTATAAAAATTCCGCTTTCCTGGCATTTTGTTTCGCTGAAAATGCCTGTTTTCAGCGAAGCACGAAACGGAAATTTAAAGTGGAACCAGTATAATTCCGCTTTTTGGTTTTTAGCTTCTCTGAAATATCTGCTTCCAGAGAAGCTAAATACGGGAAATTAAAGTAAAACCAGTATAAAATAAAAACAGTATTTGAGATGATGGCGAAAAGCCGGGTATTTCCCAAATACTGTTTCTGTAATAATTTTAGAAAAGGAAATTCTAAAATTAGAAAATAGCTTCCATGCTCTCTCTCGCGTCCATGTAAATGTAAGTATGCAATAAATTTTTAATCCCTGCAAGAGGGGAAAGGTAAAAAAACACAAAAAAAATTTTTAATATGTGGAAATGGTAATTTTTGGAAAAATAGGTATAATGAAAATATGAGGTATTTTATTCCTCGGATGGATTATAGATTTTTATTTTACAGATTTTTTGTGATACATATACTGGTTCCACTTTAAATTTCCGTTTTTTGCGGTTCTGAAACAGGCATTTTCAGCGAAACAAAATGCTGGGGAAGCCGGAAATTTATAGGGTATCGGGCATAAAATATCTGCAGTCAAAACTATATAAAAAATGAATATAATTTTATAGGATAATAATGGTGAAAAACTTTTTTCAGACCTTAATAAAAGATCGTTCCCAGACAGGCTTCCGAACTATTTTTGTTGGTGTTTTGCTGTGGAGTATACTTTTTCTTTTCATTACGATTTTACTTTTAATTCGGGCATTAAATGGAAATTTCGTTACGGTACTTCCCGTATGGCTGTTCATTCTTATAAATACCACAGTTACAGGAATAATACTTTTCGTACGGACACTGCTTTATAGATGTTACTGTACTTTAATGTGTTCTGATTCTTACGTGCCTTCCTATTTTTCTGCACGTGATTATCTGTTTTTTATGTGGAATGTTTTTCTTCATATTCTTCTGATATTTTGGGGCGGTGCACTTCTTTGTGGCGGTTTTTCTGCCGTGAATCTAATTTTTTATGTATTTTTTTTAATAATAGATGCCTTTTATCTGGGTTATTTATTCTTTTCGGTACGAGAAAATAAAATTCGCTTACAGACGGAACTTCTCGATAAAAATATCTTTTTAGAACATTCTATAAAAAATGATGATGTTTTATCGAAAAATTTTTCTGAAGAGGAAAACGTTCCGGTTTCCGCAGCTGTTTTATTAAAAGACGCATCCGTATCCCAGAATGCAGCAGAATCTGAAGAGCCGAGCTTTCAGAGTACGGATTCTGAGCCTTCTTGCCATGAATGTACAAAAAATGAGTTTATGGAAGAAGTATTTTTGGATCAAGAATACACGGAAGAGGAGGAAGTGGTTTTACCTCCGAATGTCATTCAGCAACTTTCGCGCCGTGTAATGGAAAATCAGGATATTTTGGAAGGTTTTTTGCGTGCGGAGTTTACCACGGAGCAAAAACATATATCACTTCATGTGGCATTTTGTCCTCCTTTCGACAAGACGCCAAAAATTGAGTGTTTTCCGGCGGAGGGAGATGCGCAGCTAAATATGGCCCGACCTTCGCCGCATGGTGTGGCTCTGTACGTTAAAAAAGTAGAGGAGATTTCCTGTGTGGTGTTTTATTTTAAAGCATGGGTGGAAAAATGACCGAAATTTTTAATTTGAAACCGGAGTGCATCTGAGGTTTACATAAATTTTCTTTTTATGAAGCTCTGAAAGCGCAGGTTTTCAGAACCGCAGAAAATGGAAATTTAAATGAGAATCGGTATAAAAAATGAAATTTTTGAACATGAAAACTGAGATACGTGAAAATTTAGAGACATAAATCACGAAACTTATACTGGCGTTACTTTAAATTCCCGTTTTGTGAGGTTCTGCCGATATTTTCGGTGAAATAAATACCTGCCTGCCTGTCAGCGGAAAGAGAAGACGGAAATTTATACCCGATACATTATAAAATTTAGCTTCACCGGCTTTTTTGCTT
>JAUNBR010000029.1:40251-43194 GCA_030527015.1 Planctomycetia bacterium | reverse complement strand
TAAGGATTCCGAGGATTCTTTACTCATTCCATTTAAATTTTCGCAAAAGTTTTTGTAAATTTTGCACGATATGGTAATTATCACGAATCACGGAAGTTTTGTCAAGCATTTAAAATGGAAAATTACAAATTACCGCAGGAAATTTTGGAAAAATTGCGTCGTGAGCATAAAAGGGATCACGAAATGTAGGCGGCGGACAGGTTAAAAGCGCGGGTTTTCTGTGGGAAGTGGGTGGTTGGTGGCGTGATGTGGCATACTGATTCCACTTTAAATTTTCGTTTTTTGCTTCGCTGAAAAGCCTGCTTTTAGAGCCGCACAAAACGAAATTTTAAATTGGAACCAGTATATAGTGTATCGGGTATAAAAGTTCGGATGATGGACGAAGCACAGTTTGGGGTTACTTTCAAAAATGGAAATCCGGCTTCACGTTTTATACGGGAAATTTAATGTGGAACAGTATAAAGTCGCATGAGTATAATTCTCCAATAAAATTTCCTCAAAAGTCATGTTGACTTTTTGACGATAAGACATATATACTGCATCACGAGCAGGAATTTCATGCCTGAAGATGGAAATTATTGAGAATCAGAAAATATTTTGAGCGAATTACGCTGTAAGCATAAAAAAACGAAGGAAAATAGCGTTTGTCCGCGGCATCTATACGGGTTCCACTTTAAATTTTCGTTTTTTGCGGCTCTGAAAACCGGTATTTTCAGCGAATTAAAATGCCGAGGAAGCGGAAATTTATAGTGTATCGGATATAAATTCCATTTTCTAATAATTTTGTGTGAAATTTAGAAAATTTTGATTTGTTTTTGAAAAAAACTTTCCCTGAATCCTGCCAAAATCAGGGAGTTTGTCAGCGACTCCTTAAATTGGGATGTGCCACGGAAGAATATTTTACCTGAGTAAAATGCCAGGGAAGTAAAAATGGGTCAGGGAAGTAAGACGTTATGAGAATATAAAAGATGCAGAAAAAACGGGAGGGAATCAGTAAATTTCCACTCGTTTTTTTGTACTGATTCCACTTTAATATTCGCTTGGGTGGCCGCTGTGGCCAGTATTTCATGCTTTATGAAAGCTCGGCTGAGGTGGAGCGAAATTTTAAAACACTTCGGATAAAAGGGCCGGTGTTTTCGTGGAATACTGGTTTTGGCCGCACGAAAGAAAAAAATGTGAAGATTATTGTTCTTTAAACGTCTTCCAGCTTAACCACGCCAGAACCAGGGAAACAGCCATAAAGATCACATTCATGAGAATACTGTATCTGGAAAATGGGAATCCGAGGGAAATGTCCACAAGAAAAACCAGAAGAATAATGGCCGCCAGGGCCAGGCCAAACATACAGAGTGATTTTGCCATGGGGAATACCTCCAGTAGAAAAAGGTTATTTTTTATGTTCGAAATACAATAAATTTCCACAAATATTCACGAGTTTTGTATTTTTCCGCATTTTATACCTGACACACTATAAGTTTTAGCTTTTCTCCTGCTCACCGACAGGCACCTGGTGTTTTACGGTGTATGAAAACCTTATTTTATGAGTACAGAAAACTGAAATTTAAAGCAGTTTTAGGATACAGTAAAAAATAGAAAACTGTGTGTAAAATGAAAAGTGGAAGTATGAAATGTGGAAAAATACAAAATTATATAATGAATTATATTCTCAGACGGAGAATATGACAAGAGCTGGAAAGAAATTTTTTAAAAAAGAGGGGAATTCCTTGACTTTTGTCGTGATTTTCGATAAATTAATAAAAGAGGAAGGTTTATTCCAGAGAAAATACTTTTTTTGTTTTTTAGGATAAGGAAAAATGAGGACATTATGAGTAATTCAAAAATTCGAGTAGGCGTTATCGGTTTAGGTATGATGGGTCTGACGCACCTGGATGTGTACAGCAAATTACCAGGAGTGGAAATCGCGGCGATCGCGGATATAAATATTCATCGGCTTTCAGGAGAAGAAAAAGCGTCAGGGAATATTGAGGGGCAGGCACAGGGGGGAATCGATTTTTCCACGATTAAGAAATATAAAGAAGGTTTTGACTTAATCGCGGATCCGGAAATAGACCTGGTGGATGTTTGTTTGCCGACGATGATGCATGCGCAGTATGCGGTGGCCGCGTTAAAGGCGGATAAACATTTATTACTGGAGAAGCCCATGGCGCGGACATATGATGAGTGTGTGCAGATTCTGGAGGCGGCGGTCACCGCGAAAGGTTTTGCCATGCCCGCGATGTGTATTCGTTTTTGGCCGGGTTATGACTGGCTGAAACATGCGGTGGAGAATAATACATATGGGAAGGTGTATTCCGCTCAGTTTTACAGGCTTTCGTCGCATCCTGGGCCGATGTATCTGGATGGGGATAAAACGGGCGGTGCCGCTCTGGATTTACATATTCATGACGCGGATTTTGTCCGGTATGTTTTCGGAAATCCAGAAAGTGTTACGTGCGCCGGATATAAAAAACTTACGAATCATTATGATCATGTAAAGGCCGGTTATAATTATAAAGATGTTCCACTGGTTACCGCGGAGGGGGCGTGGTGTATGCAGCCGGGGTTCCCGTTTACCATGGCGTATACGGTGAATTTCGAAAATGCCACGGCCATTTTTAATAATGGTGTGTTAAAACTCTGTCAGAATGGCGAAGAAAAGAATATCGAGCTTTCTCAGCAGATGGGTTATGCGATCGAAATCGCGTATTTTGTGGAATGCATTCAGAAAAATACACCACCGACTCTGGTGACGCTTAAAGAAGCTGCGGAATCTGTCCGTCTGATAGAGACCGAGTGCCGCAGTATGGATGAAAAAGGTGCTGTGATTAAATTTTAAGAAGATATAATGGCCAGACTGTATGATTATATGATTACATGAAGCTTACTGTAATTTTCACTCGCCGGTGTTTCGTGATGCATGAAACGCCGGTTTTTTTATGAGTG
>JAUNBR010000029.1:6480-40151 GCA_030527015.1 Planctomycetia bacterium | reverse complement strand
TCTGCTTAAAATTTTCACTCGCCGGTGTTTCGTGATGCATGAAACGCCGGTTTTTTTATGAGTGGAGGATGTTTATGTCCGGGAGATTATTCTTTTTCCATTTCTCCTGTATTTTATGAGAAGATATGAAAAGCAGGTTTTCCGTGGCCGTATAAAACAAAAATTTAAATCGGGATCAGAATCAGGGCTCAGATATTTTTTTGTATTTACTCTGCATTTACACTAAATTTTCGTTTTGTGCGGCCGTAAAGCAGGTATTTTTAGTGAAGCAAAAAAGCCGGAGAAGCGGAAATTTAGAGTGTATCTGGTTCTGCTTAAAATTTTCACTCGCCGGTGTTTCGTGATGCATGAAACGCCGGTTTTTGACAAAAAGAAAGTACAGGTGAAAGTGGTATCCGTGTGTTTTTCGGAAGATTTTCGATTTTATTCAGATCTGCAGCATCTGTTTCTGTAAATATTGGGCACGGAAAATATTAATATCTCCGGAAGAAAAGATTCCACTAAAGATTCTTTCCAGGTGCGCGGGCTGAGCGTTAATCGAAAGCGTATTTACAAGAGAAAGTGGGATATTATGAATCAGATTCATCTGAATGCCCATGCGGATAAGTGAAAGGCTGCGCAGGGTTTCTTCCAAAGTAATTACCTCCGCGGTACGCAAAAAAGAAATGCTGTCGTCTATTTCCGCCAGTAATTGGGTTTTATTCGTATCCAGCAGGTGCTTTCGGGCATGAGTTTCATACCCGATGACGGAATTTGTTACGTCAATTACCTGTTTCAGCAGATCCTGTTCCGTCATTCCGAGAGTCGTCTGGTTACTGATCTGATAAAAATCGCCCAGCGCCTGAGAACCTTCTCCATACAGACCACGGACAGTAAGTGAAATTTTTTGTAAACTCTGGTGCATCCGCACAAATTGCCGAGTCATTTTTAAGGCGGGCAGGTGCATCATAAGGCTTACGCGCATTCCGGTGCCGACGTTCGTGGGGCAGGCCGTGAGATAACCCAGCTCAGGATGCCAGGCATAAACAGCACGACTTTCGATCTGATCGTCCAGAGCGTCAGCATCTTCCCAGGCTGCTTCCAGATTAAAACCACTTTTCACCACCTGAATGCGCAGATGATCTTCTTCATTAATCATAATACTGAATTCTTCATCAGGAGAAATCAGCACACCTCGAGCACCTTTTCCTTCGGCCAGTTCACGACTAATCAGATGGCGTTCCATAAGAAAAAGTCGGTCTGGTTCATCCAGCTCCTCCATGGAAAAAGAGTGGAAATGCTGGCAGGCTGGACAGTCTTTAATTATCTGATTTAGCCGAGTTACCGTGGTGGATCGGTCAGAATCAGACATGCGTACACTGAAAGGAAAGTCGGCTAAATTTCGTGCCAGACGAATACGCGAAGAAATGACGATTCCTGCCTGTTCGTCCACATTTTTTAACCATGCACTGGTGTTTTGCAGCATAATGTCCAGATGATCCATTATTCCCCCTCCGTCTCAATTTTTCGAATTTTGTCTCGGATGACTGATGCGATTTCATAAAGCTCTTCTTTAACCGCATTTTGCATTTCTCGGCGTAATTTAATCAGTTCGGTAAAACGCGGACTGAGACGTTCTGCTCTGGCAGGACGTTTTCCCACATGCGTAATTTCACCATGAATGCTTAAGAGAAGAGGTTCCAGCTGCTTCCAGAAAAATTGGTAATCATTCGCACATCCGAGCCGGCTGAGATTCCGAAATTCAAAAAAAGTCATGCCACATATGGGGCACACTTCTTCGTCCATACGGTCTAATTCTTTACTGGTTTTTGACAGGGACATCTGCTGGGCCATGTGGTGCGCGAGTGCGGTGGCGACATTTGAAGTGGCGGGCGCGATATCCTGTGTCTGCTCCAAATATTCTTGTGCATGTTCGGAACACAGATGTAATTCCTGAGGCTTTCCCCCCAATAATTCCGTAATATGAAACGTCGCTTCGCGGTTACATTTTTGGCATTTCATGATTTTTTTCTTTGTGATGAAAACCTTTTCCTTTAATACACTATAAAAATTTCGCTTTACAGGCTTTACAGTTTCTCATTTTCAGGTTTTCCTGAAGGGATGAAATGCTGCTGGGCAGCAGGCAGCATGTGGCTGTCAGGCAGATCCGCATGAAATGGAAATTTAATAGTGTTCCAGCAAAAATCCTTTACTCTGATTCTAGCAGTCAGGCGGAATCTGTCAAGGTGAAAATCTTTTCCCCCTGCGAATTTTGAAATGGAAATTTAATTACACTCTGAAAAAAAATTCATGGACTTTTGTCCCTGTACAATTATATTTCTACATAATATTATATTTATTCTTTTGTTTTATACCTGATACACTATAAAATTTCTTCTTTTCCGGCATAAGCTTCGCAGAAAATGCCTGCTTTCAGAGCCACAAAAAACGGAAATTTAAAGTGAAAGCAGTATATGTAAGTCGATTTACTTTAAAATTTTAATTTTTTACATCAGATCTGGATAAATTTTACCTGTACAAAATATTTGAAATTAAAAATTTTAGAGTTTCGGGCATAAAAACGCTGAAATTTTAAGAAAACGGAAATTTTTTTATCTTTTTTTCGGGAGAGTAATGTTCATTCCCTTCTTATTTTGTTAAAATTAAAAGAAAATTTTTGTCATTCTATCAAATTTTTATATCCAGGACTATTAAAATTTTTGTTTTCGAGTATTATTTTTGAGGTTATGGTGGTTTTCGTAACGTAAAAATGTTTGAAACGGAAAATTCTGGTGTACCGGGAATAAAGTGTTTTTTTAAATTTAGTGGAAGTGAAAAAATGGATAATGTATTAGCTCTGGTTCTTGGTGGGGGACGTGGAACGCGTCTGTATCCTCTGACGAAAGTACGGTCGAAACCGGCGGTGCCGGTGGCGGGCAAATATCGTTTAATAGATATTCCGCTGTCAAATTGTGTAAATAGTCAGATCATGAAAGTTTATGTTTTGACGCAGTTTAATTCGATGAGTCTGCACAGTCATATTCGAAGTGCATACACTTTTGATGTTTTTCGGCAGGGAGGTTTCGTGGAAATTCTCGCAGCGGAACAGACGATCGAAAATAGTAACTGGTATCAGGGGACCGCAGACGCAGTTCGTCAGAGTATGCGCCATATCGAGAGCCATAATGTGGATTATGTGGTGATTCTCTCTGGAGATCAGTTATATCGTATGGATTATCGGAAAATGCTGCAGGTGCATATCGACAGTAAGGCGGATGCGACGATTGCGTCCATTCCTGTAAAAAAGGAAGAGACGTCTGGTCTGGGGATCATGCGTATCGACGGAAATGGCCGGGTACGTGGATTTTTAGAGAAGCCGAAGTTTCCGGAAGAGTTACGGGGATTCGAAATCGAAGAAGCCTGGCTTTCCAGTCGGGATGTGGAAGCGCGGGGAAGAGATTACCTGGCCAGTATGGGAATTTATATTTTTAATAAACAGATGCTTGTCGAGGCGCTGGATAAAACGGATTATAAGGATTTTGGAAAAGAAGTATTTCCCGCGCTGATTCGTTCAAAACGGATTCATACGTATGTTTTTGATGGATACTGGGAGGATATCGGAACCATTCGTTCTTTTTTTAATGCGAATCTTAGTCTGGGGCACGTGACTCCGCCGTTCCGGATGTTTGAGCCGGAGGCACCGATTTACACGAATGCCCGATTTTTGCCGTCTTCACAGATTTCAGACGCTAAAATTAAAAATGCTTTAATTGCTGATGGCTGTACAATTGAATCGGGGGCAATTATTGAAAATGCGGTCATCGGTGTGCGCTGCCATATCGGAAAAAATGTCATTTTGAGAAACTGTATCGTGATGGGAAGTGATTTTTATGATTATGAACCGGAGTTACCTCGAGGAAATCATGGTATTCCGCTGGGAATCGGGGAGGGAAGTCATATCGAGAATGCGATAATTGATAAAAATTGTTGCATCGGGAAAAATGTGAAAATTCTGAACGTGGAGCACACTAATAATTGTGAAGAGCACGAGAATTATCAAATTGTGGATGGAATCGTGGTTATTCAGAAGGGAAAGGTTTTACCGTCCGGATGGGAATTATGATGATGTGAGGATGGTCACCTGAATTTTTCTGGTATGGCGGTGTGTGAGACGCCTGATTTACTAGAAATTTGCGTTCATGAAATTTTTACTGGAGAGATAATTTTTAATAAAATGTGTATACATATACTCGATATACTATAAAATTCTGCTTCTCTGGCATTTTGCTTCACTGAAAATGTCTGCTTTTAGAGCGGCACAAAACGGAAATTTAAAGTGGAACCAGAGTATATTTTAAATTTTCGTTTTAAGTGGAGCTGCCAGCAGGTTTTTTGATGTGGGACAGAAGTGAAGATGGGTGCTTCAGTTATGTGTGTAGTAATTTAAGAAAAAGTCTGAAATTTAAAAGGTGAATGTTTATAGTGAAAGAATGGCAGTAAAATTTCAGGTATCCTGGAGCTGCGTGTTTCGCTGAAGATATTTTTAATGACAGGAAGGAATTTAAATAATGAGTCGAATTTTATGGTCTGTTTTGGTAAGTGTATCTCTTGTTTTACTTTTATCTGTTTCTGCGTGTGAAGATCCAAAAGTCCGGGAGGTGCCCGGGCAGACAGAGGCGTTACCAGATTCCGCCTCATCTTCTGAGGATGCTGGAATGGATGCAGAGATAAAGAAATTACAGGAGGAGATTTTATCGCAGCAGACACCGGAGGCTCAGGCGAAAATTTTAAAGGAAGTGGAAAAATGGACGAAACTTCCAGAGGAAAAAACGCTGGAGAGCGTGCGTCCTTATCTGGATTCATTTCAGAAAATGGATGATAACACGAAAATGTATTTTCAGTTAATGCCGCAGGATAAGCAGATGACGTTAATTGGGGATATTATAAAATGTCAGGAAGATGCGGCGGATTTCGTTTTGTCGGCGCAGGGCGCGACGGATGATGATCTTAAAAAGGCGGTTTCCGCGAAAGTGATGGCATTTACGTTCGCAGGGCAGAATGAGAAAAAGGATGTTACGCCAGAGTTCGTGGCATTAAAAGACGTGCTGAAAAAACTTGGAAAAACTGATTTATTATGGGAAACGGAACTGATGGAGGTGATGTATCAGGTCAGTCAGCTGGACCTGCGAAAAGCGCAGTCTCCGGAGGAAGTGACCGACTTACAGAAAAAAGGTGATGCGTTTATCGAAACCATTTTTAGTCTGATTAAGAGTGGTAATGAAAAAGGTGTACTGGATGAAGCGCGATTACGGGAAATAATTGGTTTCGTGGGAATGTTGTGCTGGCAGTCCGGGCTTACCACGGAAGAGATGGCGGAACAGTGGCCGGAGAAATTTCGTGTATTACTGGGAGGAATGACACCGACAGAAAAATTGACGGAAAGTGTGATTCAGAGTGCGATTTTAGAGATGGAATTTCATTCTCTGGTAACGGATTTTCTCGCGCTGACTTCTCAGATGCTGCAGAATAACGAAGAAACATTACCGAAAGCTGAGCTGGACAGTATTTTAGCACGTGGTCAGGATTTATTGAAGCGTATGGCGGAGAAAAATGCATTAAACGGACCTCAGGCAGAAGGTTTTTTGCGGATGATTCATATCGCATCCAGTGAACAGGCTTCTGGAGAAAAGGTTATCGCCATGACAGAAATGCTTCGTGAGGCCGTGAAAACCAGTGTAGATGAACAGATTAAAACTCAAAAAGAACTTTTGGTGGATAAATTAACGGGTGTTTTGCGTCGGCTGAATCTTCCAGGAAATAAAATGGAACTGGTGGCTAAAAATTTAGATGGTACGCCATTTTCTTTAGATAATCTTTCCGGAAAAGTCGTTTTGGTGGAGCTGTGTATAAATGCTGATGAACCGATGCGTGATACACTTCCGATATTAAAGAAAGCGTATTCAGTTTTTAAAGACTCAGGTTTTGAAATCGTCAGTTATTATCTGGAACAGCCTTCGGGTGAACAGCCCACGGAAGATGTGCCTACTTTTCTGCGTAACAAAACTCGGGAGCAGGGAATAAATTGGACTGTCGTTTTAAAAGACCCGGATGCGAAAAGAGCGGCAGATCTGGAAGAGTATTATGGAATTATGGTCGTTCCTGCTTTTTTCCTGATCGGAGCAGATGGAAAGGTGGTTTCTGTAAATCTTACGGCAGATACGCTTATGGCAGAATTAAAAAAGTTATTCCCGAATGTGGAAGTGCCTGAAGATCCGGTGCCAGAATTCCCGTCTCTTGATGCTGAATCCCTGAACGCTCCTGCGGAAACGCCCGAAGTGCCGGAAGCTCCTGCGGCGGAGAGTGTGTCTGCGGAAACGCCCGAAGTACCGGAAGCTCCTGCGGCGGAGAGTGCGCCTGCGGAAACGCCAGAAGTGCCGGAAACTCCTGCGGCGGAGAGTGCGCCCGCGGAAACGCCAGCAGAATAATTTTCTGTATGCCAGTTTTACATTTTATTTAAGTTTTTTGCGGAATCAGGTGCCGTAACAGATTCCCTAAAAAAGAAAGCCCTCACGATATTTTTCGTGAGGGTTTTTGTATCGGTTAAAATTTTATTTCATATCATTAGATACGAAAGCTATTTTTTATATCACAAAATAAATCCGCCAGACGTTCCGAAAATTTATTTTCTCTGTATATTTTGTGATATACCCGGTTCTTCTTTAAATTTTCGTTTTGTGTGGCTCTGAAATCCAGTATTTTCAGCGAAACAAAAATGCTGGCATGTCTGTCGGTGGTCAGAAAAAGCGAGAATTTATAGTGAATCGGGTATAAATATAAATGGCTGCTTCTGCGGCAACAAAAAATGAATATGAATTTCCATTTATACTGTTTCTCGTTTAAGTTTCCGTTTTGTGAGGTGCTTAAAGCAGATATTTTCAGCGAAGCAAAAATGCCGGAGAAGCGGAATTTTATAGTGAATCGGGTATAACTTCTGTTTTGTGTGGATCTGACGAGTAATCTTTTTTTGGCAGAAGAAAAATGCCGGTCTGCCGGTGAACAGGAAAGTGAAATTTAATGCTTCAGGTATAAAAAGCCGAGGAAGTTTAGAGGATTATTGCAGTAAACTTTCCAGTAAAAGTCTCATTTTTCGCATTTCCACGGTAAGATTAATATCATCCGCCATCTGGATGTCTACACTTAATCCACGATTATAACCTTTATTTTGTAACTGACTCAGAAGGCGTCCATATTCGATTTCTCCCTGTCCGACACATACCTGAAATTTATCGACTCGGGTATCACGCAGATGTACATGGCATACCTGATCCAGGAGGGATTCATAATTTTGGGGACCATCTTTATATCCGTAAATATAATGACTGGGATCCAGCGTAATATGTAATCCGGGAACGTTTTTACATAAAGCCCGGACGGTTTCCACATCTTCTGTAATGCGTCCTCTTTCGGTCAGTAAACCGAGTGTTATTCCGCGGTTAGAGGCGATGAAAGTACATTTTTGCAGACGCTCCACTTCCAGGTTAAATGGAGCCCCCCATTCCGCCGCACGTAAGGTCACGGTAACGATTTTAAGAGCTTTCGCTAATTTACAGCATGCTAAAAATTGGCGTAAATACTCAGTTTCATTATCAGTAATAATTTCCAGGCTGATCGCTGAGGGAACCAGACGATACATATTTTTTAAGGACTGCGCGGTATCATATAATTGATCCGCGATCATGGAGGGTTTCAGATGATTTCCTGATTCGTAAAAAATTAGTTCGACATTAGAATACTCTAAATCTGCGAGTTTTTCCAGTGCCTGATCTAAAGGCAGATCCCGAAAGCAGGTGGTGGTGGCTGATACAAACAAAATATCTCTCCTATTTTTATCCCTTATACATGATACTGATTTTACTTGTTGAGATTTAAGTTTTGTGCGACTACAAAAGCTGGCGTTTCATACTTCACGAAATACCTGTGTGGAGTGATGATTTATAGTGCATCAGGTACAAAATTCCGTTTTTGCAAGAAATTTAACTCTGCTTTATAGGAACGGAGAATAGTAAAATCGGTATAAATTTAAAATTTTCGGTGTGACTCATTCTTTTATATGAAATGTGCATGTGTGCCTATTTTACTTTAAAAATAACTTTTTGGGCAAGACCAATTTTAAAAAAATGTTAATTAGGGGTGTTTCGGCAGAATTTTATGATTATATTATACTCGATACACTATAAAATTCCGCTTCTTCAGTATTTTGCTTCGCTGAAAATATCTGCTTTCAGAGCAGCAAAAAACGGAAATTTAAAGTGGAATCATATATTTTTGTAGCCTTCTTTTAGATGATATGATTCATATGATAAATATTATTTATGATAAATATTATGATTTTATACCCGATACACTATAAATTTCAGCTTTCCAGGCATTTTGTTTCGCTGAAAATGCATGCTTCGAGAGCCGCACAAAATGAAAATTTAAGATGGAAGCAGAGTATGTATTAAAATTTAGTGAAAACGGTCATTCCAGCGGATATTTATCCGTGATGTACGAATTTTCCTGTTTCTGGTATTTAACATAATTATGGACTTAAAGAAAAACGAAACGAATTTATTGTGTGCGCAAAAAACTATAAATTATAATAGGATCTGAGGATTTTAAAATGTAGTACGGATTAATATTTATTGTACGTTCGTTGTGAAATAAATTATTTCAAAATTTATCTAAAAAGGATAAATCTTTTTTGTGTAATTACTGATAATATTTACATACAGGATAATATGGTTAAAGGAAGTTATATCGCTAAAGAAGTAATATCATGAACATTTTTTATAAAAATTTTTATTCTCAAATTTTTAGTATAATATTATTTCTGTCCGTAATTTTTTATGGAGAAAAATCGCATTCTTCTCAGGATATATGGTTTATTGATTTACAGTGTGTGTCATGGAACTGCGCCAGCTGCTCAAATTTTGAAAAAATATCATATTTTCAGTTAGATGATGAAGGAAAGTGGCGGCATTCGGACGCGGTGACTTTTTATGAAACGGTCAGTCCAGATATTCCGCTGATTTTTTTCACGCCGGGATATACTTCCACGTCTGAGGATACTGTAAATGCTGGAATGAATCTGGCCCGGTTATGTGGAAATGAGCATCCGTATCGGCTGGTTCTCTGGAACTGGCCTGCGAAACGTGTATATCCTGGATTGGCGGAGGATATTCGGGCAAAAATTCCGGTCGCTGCTGCCAGCGGATTATATATGGCCATGTTTTTGAAAAAATTACCACCAAAAAGTCAGGTGAGTCTGTACAGTTTTAGTTTTGGTGCCCGAGTGGTCTGTGACGCGGTGGAATCCCTGGGAGATTCTCGGCCAGAGGGAATGAGAATTAGCCTGGTTTTGTCGGCTGCTGCGACGGATTATTTTTGGCTGAGTGAAAATGGCCGGCATCTAAATGTTCCTCGTTTAATAGATCGTGCGCTTATTTTGTGTAATATGCATGATCGTGCTTTACGGTTTTATCCTCTGCTGTATGGAGATGGTTCACGTCCAGATGCGCTGGGACGTTTTGGTGCGCCGAGATGTGCTATTTCTCCTGAATATCGTGGAAAATTTGAATCGGTGGATGTCGGCATTTATGTGGGGGCACAGCATAAAACGCAGTTACACATGGATACACCTGCGTTTCGGCAGAGAATCGGAAAATATCTGTTTTTTGATGAAACCATTTTGCCCGTTTCCGCCTGTGAGCCGGTCAGAGGTACAGAAAATCTTTAGATTTATCCTCGATACACTATAATTTTTCCGTTTCACCTGTCCGCCGACAGGCCGGCCGGCATTTTTGTTTCCGCGGAACATGTCTGTATTTAGAGCCAGACAAAACAGAAATTGTACCCGATATACTATAAATTTTAGCTTTCCCAGCATTTTACTTCGCTAAAAATGTCTGCTTTCAGAACCGCACAAAACGGAAATTTAAAGTGGAACCAGTATAAAAGGAAAACAAAAATAGATGTCGGGAACACGGTTTAAGAGTTTCTTTCTTAACTTTTTTGGCACGCGGCCATAATAAATGTTTTTGAATAAAAATTTCGGAAAATGGAAATTTTCGGAGAGTCTGATATAAAATATTTTGATGGTATTCGGGTTTTCCTTTATACCGATTCTCGTTTAATTTTCCGTTTTCACGAAAACACGGGATCCGTGGTGTGTAACTCGGACGGCGGTTTTAATAGTGGAAATCTAAAATCGTATGAGTATAAATTTCCATTTTGTGGGTTCTGGCAGGTATTTTTGTTTTTCTGTCTGCGGACTGAGGTGAAATGTCTGCTTTTTTATTTATGTAAAACAGAAGTTTAAAGGAGAATCCGCGCGCAGAAGAGCGTATCGTGTGGGGAAGTGAGAAGAAACATCATATTTCCGTCCACAAAATTTACTATTTTTGGTTAAAATTTAGAAAGAAACTCAGTTTTTCTGTGATGTGTGCGGAGTATAATCAAAAAATTTAAAATATTTCCCCCGGAATCTGTTTATTTTTGAAAAAACTGGTAAAATATACTGACACTTCTTTAAATTTCCATTTTGTGGGTTCTGGCAGGTATTTTTGTTTTTCTGTCTGCGGACTGAGGTGAAATGTCTGCTTTTTTATTTATGTAAAACAGAAGTTTAAAGGAGAATCCGCGCGCAGAAGAGCGTATCGTGTGGGGAAGTGAGAAGAAACATCATATTTCCGTCCACAAAATTTACTATTTTTGGTTAAAATTTAGAAAGAAACTCAGTTTTTCTGTGATGTGTGCGGAGTATAATCAAAAAATTTAAAATATTTCCCCCGGAATCTGTTTATTTTTGAAAAAACTGGTAAAATATACTGACACTTCTTTAAATTTCCATTTTGTGGGTTCTGGCGGCAGACATTTTTAGCGAAACAAAATGCTGGCCTGCCTGTCGGCGGACAGGGAAAGCGGAAATTCATCGTGCGTCAAGAATAAAAGGCGTTTTGGGTTTTACAGGTTTTATACCAGAGATACGATAAATTTCTGTTTCACCGACATTTTTGCTGCGCGGAACATACCTGCGTTCAGAGCCGCATAAAACTGAAATTTAAAGGAAATCCAGTATAAAAAATAATGTTATGTTATGAAATTTTTTGAGAAGGAGAAGATAATGGAAGAATGGCGAAATTCCTCAGCAGAGACACCCTCCACATCCGCAGAGCGGCAAAATTCATATGTGGCTGCTCCCAGAGATCCGGCACATGATGCTGCACGCAGAATTCCTTCTGTACATCCTCCCATTCCTCCATACACTCCTTCTTCTGGACGAGGAACGGGGTGTCTTCGGTTTTTTATTTTTATGATGGTCTTTTTCTTTTTGATCGTTCCTGTGATCGCGGCAGTTTTTGCTGTGTTTATGGAGACCGGGACCATGACGCGAGAGATGATAAAAGAAGTCGCTGGCGGAAAACATTCTGTGGCTGTGGTTCAGGTTACAGGTACGATTCTTAGTAATGAAGGGTTTATAAATGATCAGATTAAAAATGCTTTTGAGGATGAATCCGTAAAGGCGGTGGTATTACGAATCGATTCTCCTGGCGGTTCGGCATATGCCAGTGATTATTATTATAGTAAGATCAAGAAACTCCGAGAAGAAAGAAATATCCCGGTGGTGGTCAGTATGGGGAATCTTTGCGCCAGCGGTGGATATTTTATCGCCATGAGCGTGGGAAATGAAAATCAGGACGTTCTTTTTGCGGAACCTTCCACATGGACTGGCTCTATCGGCGTGATTATTCCTCGGTACGATTTAACTCAGCTGGCAGAAAAAATAGGGATGGAGCCGGATCCCATCCGCAGTCACCGTCTGAAGGGCATGGGAGAAATGTTTCGTCCGCTGACAGAAGAGGAACGGAATATTTTACAGGGACTGGTGGATGATGGCTTTTCTCGTTTTAAGGAAGTCATATACACCGGAAGAAAACTTTACCGAGATGCACCAGAAAAATTGGATGTACTCGCCACCGGACAGGTATTTACCACGAAACAGGCGCTGGAAAATGGACTGATAGACCGGGTCGGCACGCAGGAAGATGCCATTCTCCGTGCTTTGGAGCTGGCGAATCTGGAGCCGGAGCAGACGAATATATTTAAATATAAACAGAAAGATACTTTAAAGAGTTTACTGTATGGTGAAGCACGGGTAACACCGGAACAGCAATTTTTGAAATCCATTTCAGATGTTACCACTCCCAGAGCGTATTACCTTTTCACTCAGCTTCCCGGATGGAAGTAAAGAGCGATTTTTCAGAGAGGTATTCCGCTGCATGATAAATTTTTTTCTCCTGCATTTCTCGTTCATGAAAAGTGTTTTCACGGCGTATATACTGATTCCACTTTAATTTTTCGTTTTATGCGGCTCTGAAAGCAGGCATTTTCAGTGAAGCAAAATGCCGAGGAAGCGAAATTTTATAGTGTCTCGGGGATAAAACAGAAATTTATAGATTTTCCGTGAAATTTTCCTTTTCTGTGGCTCTGAAACAGATATTTTTTCAGCGAAACAAAAATATGGGCCTGTCTGTCGGCGGGCAGGGGAAGCGGAGATTTATGTGTATCGGATATAAAGTGGAACCATCAGGGAAAACTTTTTGCAGAAAAAATGGAACATCACAAAACAGAATATTTCGTGTGTGAGAAAATTTGAAATCAGAAAATTTTAAGAACGTGAGGCATAAAAAAGCGGGGTACGTTTTTTCGTATCCCGCTTTTCATGTAAATTTTTTGTGTGAAGTTTTTACCGTGATGGTATTTTATACCCGATACGTTATATACTGGTTCCAATTAAAATTTTGTTTTGTGCGGCTCTAAAAGCAGGCTTTTTCAGCGAAGCAAAAAAGCCGGTGAAGCTAAATTTTATAATGTATCGGGTATAAAATACCGCTTCTCCGACATTTTTTTGCTGAAAATGCCTGCTTTCAGAACCGAAGAAGATGAAAATTTAACGGAGAACCAGGTATAATACTGAAGAATACTGTTTTACTGTCCAAAAAAGTATTTTTACAGATCTATAAAACTTTTCTTCGTCCTATTTTCTTGTTTTGGTGAAAGCAGTTTTTTATGACGGCAAAAAACAAAAATTTAGGAGGGTACCTGGTATATCATAAAACATACAGGTAATTATTTTCGAATAATGTCATTAAAAGAACCTCCTGCCGGGATCATGGGCATGACGTGTTCCTGGTAAGGTACGGCGACATCTAAAATATAAGGGCCGTCCGCGTCAATCATTTCTTTCAGGCCAGACTCCAGTTCATTTTGGTAACGGATGGAACGTCCCTGCCAGCCAAAACCTTTCGCGATTTGGACGAAATCCGGATAACGTATTTCCGGCCCAATTCCCGTGCCTTTTCCTGTGGCTTCTGGATTATCGATTGGCCCAAGATATGTGTGCCCACGATTCGAGCTGAAGAATCGGTCCTCCCACTGGACGACCATTCCCAGATGCTGATTATTCAGAAGCATTACTTTCACTGGAATTTTTTCACAAAAACAGGTGGCCATTTCCTGAATGTTCATCAGGGAACTGCCGTCACCATCCACGACGATTACCATTTTATCAGGATTCGCCAGTTTCGCTCCCATTCCGGCAGGTAATCCGAAACCCATGGTTCCCATTCCACAGCTGGAAAGCCAGCGTCTGGGTGAGGAGAATTTAAAAAATTGTGCCGTCCACATCTGATGCTGGCCGACACCTGTGGCGATAATGGGATCATATTCCCGTGTCAGATTATCGAGCATGGAAATCGCGTGCTGAGGCGCGATATCCTCTCCCATACTTTCATAAGCCAGCGGATCCGTTTTCCTCCATTCACGGATGGACTGTATCCAGGGTTCCAGTGAAGTTTCTGGTGGAAGAACCTTTCGATTTATCTCGGTTAAAACTTCCTTAATGTCTCCGAGAATGGAAATGGAGGCAGTACACACTTTATTAATTTCTGACAGGTCGATATCCACGTGCGCCAGCTGCGCATGAGGCGCAAATTTTTGCACATTTCCTGTAATTCTGTCCACGAATCGGCACCCTAAAGAAATGAGCAGATCACACTCATGCACAGCATGATTTGCGTAAACACTTCCATGCATGCCTAATAAATTCAGAGAAAGCGGATCTTCATAAGGAAAAACGCCGAGCGCTGGAAGCGTCATGGCCACAGGAATACCGGTTTTTTTGACAAAAGAGCGTAATTCTGCTGCCGCGTCTGCTGCCGCGACTCCTCCTCCCGCACAAATTACTGGACGCTTGGCACCACGAATGGCCTCCAGAAGCGCATAAATATCTTTTTTGGAAGGTTTCGGAACGGGATGAATAAAACCGGGAAGGCATATTTCCGCGTCATAATCAGGGGTGATCGTGGCCGTTAATATATCTTTAGGAATGTCCACCAAAACAGGTCCCTTTCGGCCAGTATTCGCGATATAAAATGCTTCTTTCATCACACGCGAAATATCATTCGGATCCGTGATAAGTGTATGGTGTTTTGTTACACTGCGAAAAACTTCCGTGGCGGGTAATTCCTGAAATGCGTCGGTACCGATCATTTTTGTCCCCACCTGACCGGTAATGATGACCATGGGCACGCTGTCTAATTTCGCGTCAGCCACAGGAGTAAGTAAATTGGCTGCACCCGGACCGCTGGTGGCCGTACAGACACCGACTTTTCCCGTGCTGCGGGCATATCCCTGTGCGGCAAAACCTCCTCCCTGTTCGTGCCGAGGAAGCACCACCCGAATCTGATTATGAAATCGGGTTAATGCCTGATGCAGAGGAATGACGCTTCCTCCAGGATATGAAAAAATCAGGTCGACACCGTGGTTTACGAGCGACTGTACCACCACATCCGCACCCAGGGCGGGACGGATGGCATGTATTTCGGAACGATGCTTGGTACTGGCGGACGGTTTCGACACAGGTTTTCTCCTTATATGGTATGAAATAAACAAAAAAATGGAATTACTCGGTTATGAAATTTCTCGTACAGTGAGAGTATTTTTTGTAAAAGAGTAAATATTTTGTATAAACGAGATTTTTTATCTGAATACAGTAAATTTTCGTTTTTTGCGCATTTTTGTTTTACCCGTCAGAGGCTCTAAAAATACTTGTGTTTATACGGTATGATACGGAAATTTAACTAGAATCAGTATAAAAAGTGAATTCAGTATATATTATTCCGCTAAAATTACAAGAAGGGGGGTTATACCTGGCACACGGCAAAATTTTGTTTTTCGTATATATTTATTTATCCGTCCAGAGATTCTAAAATATCGTGCGTTTATAATTACATAAAACGAACATTTAAGTAGTGCCAGTTTAACACGTGAGAAAGTACAGAATGAATTTCGTGTATTTAAAAATTAAAAAAAGTTTCCCCCTTCCATAATTCTGTTCATAAGGTTAAAATACAAAAGTGGAAAAAAGTCATTATGACGTGAAATTTTGCGAATCACGCATAATAAACATCAGCTGTAAATATGAAATCCTGAAAAAGATGAAAAGGAGCGAGAAAAACATGGAGTTACTTTTTGAAAAAACACGGCCTGGTCGGCGGTGTATGACATTTCCGTCACTGGAAGTGCCGGTATATTCTTTAGATCAGAAATATTGTCGGAAAAATTTGGAGCTTCCTGAATTGGCGGAAGTGGATGTGGTGCGTCATTATACGGCTCTGAGTCGTCGGGCATATGGTGTGGATGATGGTTTTTATCCGCTGGGTTCCTGTACGATGAAATATAATCCGAAAGTAAATGAAGATGTGGCTGCGCTAAAAGGTTTTACCTCCATTCATCCGTTACAGCCTGAGCATACGGTGCAGGGCGCTTTAAAGGCGATGAAATTTCTCAGTGATGCGCTGATGGAAATTACGGGTATGGACGCGATTACGCTCCAGCCTGCGGCGGGTGCGCATGGGGAGTATACAGGTCTGTCGCTTATTCGGGCATACCATCTGTTTCGGGGAGATGTAAAGCGGACGAAAGTTATTGTGCCAGATTCAGCTCATGGTACGAATCCTGCCACGGCGAATATGGCAGGATTTCAGACGGTGAATATTCCTTCGAATGAGGAAAATGGTGTGGATCTGGATGCCCTGCGTGCTGCGGTGGGTGAAGATACGGCGGCTCTGATGCTGACGAATCCCACGACTTTCGGCCTTTTTGAGAAAAATATTCTGGAAATAGCGGAAATAGTCCATGAGGCGGGAGGACTGCTGTATTATGATGGCGCGAATTTAAATGCAGTAATGGGAATCGTGCGTCCAGGTGACACGGGTTTTGATGTGGTCCATCTGAATTTACATAAAACTTTTTCCACTCCTCATGGTGGTGGAGGCCCTGGTTCGGGTCCGGTGGGGTGTAAAGCGAAACTGGCTCCTTTTTTACCGATTCCTGTGGTGGAAGAAACTGCGGACGGAAAATTCTGTTTCCGGCAGCCAGAGCACACGATCGGGAAAGTGAAAGCCTTTTATGGAAATTTTGGTGTTTATCTTCGGGCGCTGACGTATATTCTGATTCTCGGACGCGAAGGTGTTCGTGAAACTTCGGAAAACGCGGTTCTAAATGCGAATTATTTAATGAAATCACTGGAAGACCTGTATGAAATGGCGTGTCCAGGCGGTTTTTGTATGCATGAATTCGTGATGAGTCTGGAAAAACTGAAAAAAGAAACGGGCGTTTCCGCGATGGATGTGGCGAAATCCATGATCGATCATGGTGTTCATCCGCCCACGATGTATTTTCCTCTGACCGTGCCTGAGGCTCTGATGTTCGAGCCTACTGAAACGGAAAGTAAGGAAACGCTGGATGCAGTGGTTTTACTCATGCGAGAATTATATGAAAGGGCATACGCTGAGCCAGAAAAACTTCATGCCGCGCCGGTACTTGCGCAGATTGGTCGGCCGGATGAGGTAAAAGCGGCCAGAATTCCTGTCGTACGGTTTCCATTAAAAAATGAGTAATCTTTTTAGAGATGTCTTTTTTCTGTGAATAAAATTTATATATCCGATACACTATGAATTTCTGCTTCACCGGCATTTTGGCCAAGCAAAATGCCGGTGTTCAGAGCCGCGCAAAACGGAAATTTAAAGTGGAACCAGATATATGTCTCGATTTTTATATCGGCGGCACAATAAATGAATAAAAGAGAGTGTGTCATTATTTCATGAGGGAGAAAATGTAAAATGACTATTTTTAAAAAAATAATTGATCGTGACATACCTGCAAAAATTGTGTATGAAGATGAATTATGCTTAGCGTTTCATGATGTAAATCCGCAGGCACCGGTACACGTACTGATTATTCCAAAAAAAGAAATTTCGGCTGTGGATGCGATTCAGGCCGAGGATAAGGAATTAATTGGCCATATTTTTTGTGTGATTCCGAAAATCGCTAAAGATTTAGGGCTGGCAGAGGGGTATCGTGTGGTGACGAATAATGGTTTATTGGCCGGGCAGACGGTGGCGCACCTTCATTTTCATATTTTAGGAGGACGTCCCATGATGTGGCCGCCGGGGTAAATCGGGCTCAGCGCCTGATTTTTATTGTTGACCCCCTCTACTGTCCAGGGCATTTCGTATGTTTCGAAATGTTCTGTTTTTATGATGGCGTATGCTGTATGTTAAGGTGAAAAACCTTATCCTCCCCCCAAAAAAACATAAGAGGCAGAAAGATGAAGTACTATGAAAATTTATTGTTGAAGTCATTATTCTTGCTGGCAGGGGTAATGATAATTGGTCGTGGTGCCATGCTTTATGCCGAAGCGGAACAAAAGAATAATTTTGACGCAGAGAAATCCGTCGTGGCCAGCGTTTCATTTTCATTAAAAGAGGATGCGGCACGGGGCGAAGCGATTTCTCCTCTTATTTATGGTCAATTTATAGAGCATCTGGGACGCTGTATTTATGGCGGTATTTGGGCGGAAATGCTGGAAGACCGGAAATTCTTTTACTCGGTGGGGACTCCGGATTCTCCCTGGACGTGTGGTAATAAGGAAGGTTTACAGATGATCACGGAGGAGCCTTTCGTGGGAAACTGGACGCCGTGCCTGAAAAGAACGTTTATTGCACAGGATGACTTGGTGCTTCAGAAAAATCGAGAGTACCAGGGTTATCTTTGGGCGAAAGCGGAGGGGGAAGTGGTGCTGGAAGTGAAAATTACCGAGACGAAAACGGGGCGTGTGATTTCTCAAAATTTATTTAAGATTTCCACGGTTTATGCAAAATATGATTTTTCTTTTACTTCTGATGCTGACACTTCCGTTACCTTAAAAATAAAGTCACCAGAAAGCACGGAAGCGAAACTTTTTGTGGGAACAGTTTCTCTTATGCCGGCCGATAATATTCATGGTATGCGTGCGGACACGCTGGCTTTATTACGTGAGCTGAATTCTCCCATTTATCGCTGGCCGGGCGGTAATTTCGTCTCCGGTTATAATTGGAAAGATGGAGTGGGGAGTCGTGATCGTCGGCCTCCGCGAAAAAATCCTGCCTGGAAAGGAGTCGAGCATAATGATTTCGGTCTGGATGAATTCATGATCTTTTGTCGTTTCCTGGAAACGGAACCTTATATCGCAGTGAATACTGGAAATGGTTCTGTCGAAAGTGCCGTCCAGCTGCTGGAATATGTAAATGGCCTGCCGGATACTCCCATGGGAAAGCTGAGAGTGGAAAATGCAGCGAAATTTGGCGTGGACGCAAAAAAACCGTATGCCGTAAAATGGTGGGGACTGGGAAATGAAATGTATGGATACTGGCAGATCGGGAACATTCCGGTGAAGGAATATGTGAAACGCCATATCGAATTCGCTGCCGCTTTCCGAAAAAAAGATCCTTCTCTTATTTTAGTAGGCGTGGGGAATGTCGGAAAATGGGATGATGTATTTATTCCCGGTGCTTTTGCGCATATGGATGTAATTTCGGAGCATTTTTATATGAAGGGGCATCCGAAAAAGAAAGATGATACGGTGGAGCATTATCAGAAGCCAGTGAAAATAATTCGGTATATCGCCGCCGCGCACAGAGAGTATGCAAAAAAATTCTTGAATGTTTATAAAGGTGAAAAATTACAGGTGGCCATGGATGAATGGAATTACTGGTATGGGCCATATGTTTTTGGTGAGTTGGGCACCCGGTATTTTATGAAAGACGCTTTAGGAATCGCCGCGGGCCTACATGAATATTTCCGAAATTCAGACGTTTATATTATGGCCAATTATGCACAGGCTGTAAATGTTATCGGCGCGATTAAAACCTCGGAAACGGATGCCTGTATGGAATCCACGGGAGAAGTTTTAAAACTTTACAGGAGACATTTTGCTTCGATTCCTCTAAAAACCACGGTTACGGCTCCGATTTCCCTGGATGTTCAGGCGGCCATCAGTGAAGATGAAAAAACAATTACCGTGGGAATCGTGAACCCTCATTTACATAAAGTAACGCTTGCGCTGGAAACGGATGAAAAACTTCCTGAGAATGTGAAAGTCTTTACTGTCGCGAATCCTGATAATAATCCTGTTTCTTATAATGATCCCGGGAAACGCGCGCAAATCATTTCATCAGAAACCATGAAAACCCTGAAGGAACAGACTCTGACAGTCGGACCGCTGACGGTCACCATCTTAAAATTTGAGAAAAAATAATTTCGTCGACCATAAATATTTTCTTTTTTATACCTTTTAATTTTTATTTTGCGTCCACTTTAATCTTCCTTTCGTATTCCCATTCCTCTCCCCATCCGGCGTTACATTTCCCAAAAACTGGAACCGTGAAAGAAATAAGCGCGCAGAAGCGTGAAAGAAGTGAGAGCTGAGCGGTGAACAAAAATAAATGTGGAGCCGAGGACGGAGCGTAAGTGAAGTCCCGGAATCAGAGCCGAATCACGTTTCTTTTACGCCGAATGTCCACACAAAACCCCATCCGGCGTTACATTTCCCAAAAACTGGAACCGTGAATGAAATAAGCGCGGAAGTGTGAAAGAAGTGAGAGCGGAGCGGTGAACAAAAATAAATGCGGAGCCGAGGACGGAGCGTAAGTGAAGTCCCGGAATCAGAGCCGAATCATGTTTCTTTTACGCCGAATGTCCACACAAAACCCCATCCGGCGTTACATTTCTCAAAAACTGGAAGCGTGAATGAAATAAGCGCGGAAGCGGAAGCCTATTTTCAGAACTCCGCATTTTGCCCTGCGTTCATGCTTCACGGTGTATCTTTTCTTCGGAAGCATGTGAAAATGTGTATGCACTTTACCGAAAATTTTTATACCCGATACACTATAAATTTTCGCTTCCCCGGCATTTATTTTTACTGAAAATGCCGGTTTTCAGAGCCGCACAAAACGGAAATTTAAAGTGGAGCCTGTATATTTCGTCAGAATGTTTGGCTTTTTTGGATGTGAGGTCAGTGTATGGTCAGAATGGTTAAATTATCACAGTGAACGACTTCCGTATAAGGGCAGGTGCCGCCCATGGCCTGTGGGATTTCGGAGGTGCGCAGACCGCGAATTTTCCACAGTTCACTGGAAGAATAATTTGTTAGCCCCCGGGCAAATTCATTTTCAGAAGCATCACGAAGAGAAATGACGTCCCCACGCTCAAAATCACCTAAAATACGGCGTACGCCGATGGGAAGTAAACTTTTACCATGAAGTTCCACGGCCATTCGGGCACCGTCATCCACGATAATTCCGCCCCGGGGATGCACGGCGTATCCGATCCACTGTTTTCGCGCAGTAATGCCCAGACCCTGCGGGAGAAAGAGTGTGCCGCAATTCTCGTAATTCATAATCTTTTTTAGAATATTAGGAGTGTTACCGTTCGCCAGAATGACACTTCCTCCGCTGCTGGTGATCTGGTGCGCGACACGCAGCTTGCTGGTCATTCCGCCTTTACTGAATCCGTCGTGAGAATCTCGGACGAAACGCTGAATGTCGTGATCCAATTTATAAACGGTGGGAATAACGCAGGAGGAAGCATCTTTTGGATCTCCATTATAAAAACCGTCGATGTCCGACAGCAGAATCAGCAGAGGTGAGCCGATAAGATTTGTGACCAGGGCGGCCAGATGATCATTATCACCGAAGGTCGTCTGCAGTTCTGCCACGCTGGTGGTGTCATTTTCATTAATGATGGGAATCGCCCCATACTTTAATAAAGCATGAATCGTATTACGGATATTTAAATATTTAGTCCGATGATCCATATCATCCGCCGTAAGAAGAATCTGTGCGGCAAAAAGGCCATGTTTTTGCATACAGGTGTCATACGCCTGTATCAGAGCACTCTGACCCACCGCCGCGACAGCCTGCAGGTGCGCTAAATCTTCCGGACGCCGAGGCAGTTTCATGCGCCCGATTCCGGCACCCACCGCACCAGAGCTGACTAAAACCACATGGTGCCCGCGCCGATGCATCATAATAAGCTGATCCGTTAAGGCGGTAATTTGCTCCAGATTCAGACTGCCATTTCGGTGGGTTAAAACATGTGTGCCCACCTTCACGACGATCGTTTTTGAATCGGTAATAATTTCCTGACGTACGAGGTCTATCATATTTTATACCCGAGGGTTATAAGTTTCCGTTTTCTCGGCATTTTGGCTTTCGCTGAAAACATTTCTTTCAGAGTTATATATACCCGATGCACTATAAAATTCCACTTCTCCTGTCCGCCGACAGACCGGCCGGCATTTTTTTCACGGAGAATACCTGCTTTAAGAACCGCACAAAACGGAAATTTAAAGTGAAACCAGAGTATAAAGTGAAACCAGCATAAGTGAAGTCGGCATAAAGTGAAAACCGTATGTCGGTGCAAAAACATGTGGCATAAAAATACATCAGTTATTAGCTTCGGATTCAAAAGAAAAAATTTCTTTCGGAACTTTTCTGCGAATCTTTTCATATATTTTGACATACTTTTCAGCACTTTTCTGCCAGGAAAAGTCGGTGGTCATGCCGGTATTCATCATCTGTTCCCAGACGGGGCGATTATACCGGTAAGTGGCGACTGCACGTTCGATCGCCCAAGTCGCGCCTGCCACATCCGGATAACGGAAATGAATTCCGGTGGCGGTTTTATTTTTGATTGTTTCATCATTCATGTCGGTGACGGTATCCACCAGCCCTCCGGTGGCGTGCACGACAGGAATCGTACCATAACGCTCACTGTAAAGCTGGGTTAAACCGCACGGCTCAAAACGGCTGGGCATGAGAAAAATATCACAGGCCGCGATAATCTGATGCGCCATTTCATTAGAATAACACACATTCGTCGAAACCCGGTGAGGATATTTCGCCGCCAGCTGATATAACTGTCCCTCCATATCCGGATCCCCAGAGCCCAATAAAACCCACTGAATGTCCTCCCAGTGTCCTTTTTGGTGAATAAGCTCGATCGCGATATCATATCCTTTTTGATAGGAAAGCCTTCCCACCAGACCCACCATGGGAACTTCAGGACGCTCGGGCAGGCGCAGCTGTTTTTGCAGCGCTACTTTACAATTCGCCTTCTTCTCCACGGCTGTATTTATATCATAATTATTAAAAATGTAAATATCCGTCTGGGGATTCCACTCGTCTGTGTCGATTCCGTTTACGATTCCCCATAATGAATCTTTTCTGCTCTGCAGTACACCATTCAGACCGAAACCTCCCGACGCGTGCATAATCTCTTTCGCGTAATTCGGACTGACGGTGGTAATCCCATCAGAAAAAACGATTCCCGTCTTCAGAAAATTCAGCTGATCAAAACATTCCATCTGCAGCCAATTAAAATACTTCCAGTGCAGACCCGTCAGAGACATGGCCTGCGCGGGAAAATTACCCTGATACGCCATATTATGAATCGTCAGTAAAGTGGAAATCTTTTCATAACCAGGACTCTGCCGGTACTGTAATTCTAAAATCGCTGGAATCAGAGAGGTCTGCCAGTCATTTACATGCAAAATATCCACTTCCAGATTCAAAACCCGAATGGCTTCCAGAACTGCACGGCTGAAAAATACAAAACGTTCACAGTTATCCCCATAATCCTCGTTATTCCAGTTATAAAGACCTTCCCGATCAAAAAACATATTATGCTCAATTAAGTAAACCGGCACGTCAATTTGTGGAATTTCGCACTTTAAAATTAGGCCATGATATTCACGCCCATTTATCCAGACGCTGACGCTCTGATTCGTACTTTCCATGGGAAATTTACGTGTGCAGTGATATGCCGGTAAAAAAATGACAGGTTCATGTCCCAGCTTCTTGAGTGCTTTCGGCAGTGCTCCGCATACGTCCGCTAAACCACCTGTTTTGGCTAAAGGGGATACTTCACTGGTCGCGATAAGAATTTTCATACTTTCGGTCCTTCGAATGGTAAAACTGAAAAAATAAGTTTTGTTTCCGTAACATGTTAAGATTTATTATTTTCTCTATTATACCACATTACGGCAAAAAAACAAAAGATACCGGGGTTTTTTCTTAAAAAGAAATGAGGATAAGTTAAACTGTAAAGAGAATAAAGATTTAATTAGAGTTAAGGATTTTGCCGAAAATTAGGATTTTGTCTGCTGCACTGCGATTTTTTGTTTTTCGTCTGGGGGAAGTACCTAAAATGCCAGTTTTTGATGGTTATGATTATTTTTGATGGTCATTATTATATGGAACAGAAATTTTGTGAAATCAGGAATATATTTTGGCATTTCTTCGCGACATTTTATCTTTCAGAGAAATATTTTGTGTATTTTATACCCGATACACGATAAATTTCTGCTTCCCCGGCATATTTACTTCTCTGAAAAGACCTGTTTTTAGAACCACAAAAACGGAAATTAAAAGTGGAAACAGTATGTTTCGATAAAATTACCTGTTTTCAGAGCCGCTCGAATGGAATTTTAAAAGAGAATCTGTATAAATTTTAGTTTTATACCCGACTTACTATAAATTTCCATTTCCCCGGCATTTTTGTTTCTCGCTGAAAAAACCTGTTTTCAGAACCGCAAAAACGGTAATTAAAAGTGGAAACAGAATATGGTTCTGAATATGGATATTTTTCGTATTCAGAATCCGTAAAAACGGAAATATAATCAGAATCGATCAAAAATTTCCGTTTTAAATAGTTACAAAAAACCGACATTTTCAGCCGAAGCTAAAAATGCCGGAAAAAGGGATGTACAGTATTTCAGGTATAAAATGTTAAGGAATCAGGAAAACCAGACCCGTGGCGATACCTCCCTCCGCGATCGCCGAGCGTAAACTGACGGGCAGAGGATTCCATTTATACGGTGCGCAGCTTCCTGGACGATAATGTCCCAGCGGATACTGACATTCGTTGACCGGATTCATCGCCACCAGTGACGGCAGAGCAGGAATGGTCAGGATAAATTGTGCACCCGAGAGAATCGGCTGAAGGATGGGCCCGGCCGAGTGACCATAACGTTCCAGGTCCGGCTGCTCAAAATATAATGGGTTATGGCATACATTCGGTGCCGTCCAGGTAAATTGAGTTCCAGCAAATTGCCGCACGGGAAACTGATCATGCTCTGAAGATAAAGGACAAAACGTGGGGAACTGTCCTTCCGGCGGTTTAATATTATTTGTAATTTCATGAATAGGTTTCATGTCGCGCGGACTGGGACAGTGATCTGCCACCATGGCGCGTTTTTGATAAACGCCCATATCATCTGCACGGTAAGTAGAATTATCATTTTGCTGATTCGGCGAATCTAAAAGTAAATTCTGATTTCCGCCCGCGCGAGGACGCTGAGGTGGTGGCAGTGTACTGTGAGGCGCCTGCATTTCCCCCCATCCACTTCTGGGAAGTGTGCTGGGAAATTCTTCCGGTATTCCACTGGAAGGAACGGATGGCGTGGTGCCATTACTTACGTCACTGTTCATGCGCTGCGCGTCTGAACCTCCAATCGCTCCCGGTGAAGCAGTGGAACCACGATTATCTAAAACCCCACCGTTCAGCGGTGCCGCAAAATCCATATTATCATTATCTAAAAAAGACTCATTCGGTGCAGGAACTGCCCTGGTTTCCGGCTCCAAAGATAAGTCGGGTAATCCGCCCAGCGGAATATTCTGATCCACCGGTGGCAAAGAAAAATCGTTCTGCTGCGCCACAGGAATCAGAGTGACAGAAGATTTTTGTCTGGATGTCCCTCTCACCACTCGGGGAGCTTTTCCCGAAGTGGGGGTTACCTGTAAATCCACGTGCCGCGATTCAGGAATTCGTGTAAGTGTAACCGATTCTTCCTCGGAATTTGAATCAGAAACTTTTGACGTGGAATACCAGACCGCCGACGATACTTCTGAATTCTCCGCAAAACTGCGTGTTTCTGTTCTGTCCGACTGTGCAGAATGCCGATTTTCCATAATGGCACGTCCCTGCGCGGAATGCACGGGCACCCAGGTCAGGGGTTTTCCTGTACTGGAAACTGCCCCTGTGCTGGTCTGCGCAGAATGCCGAGATGCTTCCGAATATGCCAGCGTGTGTGCTGGGGCGGAAGTTTTCGTCTGTGTGGAAAAATCAGACTGTGTGGAATTTCGAAAGGAAACCACCTGAACAAGATTCTCTTTAGAGGAGCCTGACGAATCATAAACCGCCTGGCGGACAGAATAATTCGAGGCATTCAGGGCTGGGCAAAGAAAACAAAATGCCAGCAGCCCTATTCCGAACGAAATTTTGTGAGGACGAAAGATACGTTTTCCCCCACGGAGTAAGAAATCGGCCTCACCCGTTATCCTCCGAATTATAGTTAGGGGCTTCTTGTGTAATTTTAATGTCATGGGGATGATTCTCCCGAATACTTGCCGATGAAACTCGTATGAACTTCGAATCTTTTCGGAGTTCTTCGATATTTCTTGTACCACAATATCCCATACCAGCTCTAAGCCCCCCTATGAGCTGATAAACGAAAGGTCCTAAATTACCGCGGTAAGGCACACGTCCTTCCACTCCTTCAGGCACCAATTTATCGGGGCCGACTGCGCTCTGACGATAACGTTCACTGGAGCCTTTAACCATCGCGCCGAGTGATCCCATACCGCGATAATATTTAAATTGTCGTCCCTGATAGAAAACTTTCTCGCCCGGACTTTCTTCCAGACCGGCAAGAAGCCCGCCAATCATTACCACGTTCGCCCCCGCGGCGATGGCTTTCGTAATGTCTCCAGAATAACGGATTCCACCGTCTGCGATTATGGAAACACCGGAGCCCTCTGCCGCACAGGCGACATGATAAATGGCGGAAATTTGGGGAACTCCTACTCCTGAAACCACCCGCGTGGTGCAGATGGATCCCGGGCCGATACCGACTTTTATGGCGTCCGCACCAGCCCGAATCAGATCTTTCGCTGCTTCCTCGGTGGCGATATTTCCCGCGATCACTTCGATGTCCCAATCTTTTTTGATTCTTTTTAAAGTATCAATTACATTTTTTGAGTGACCGTGGGCACTATCCAGTACCAAAACATCCACACCTGTTTCGATCAGTGCTTGTACACGCTGATAATCGTGCACTCCCACTGCCGCGCCGACACGCAGCCTTCCGCCAGGATCTTTACTGGCATTCGGATTACTGCGCATCATGTCGATATCTTTGATAGTAATGAGTCCCCTCAATATATAATTATCGTCAACTAACAAAAGTTTCTCCACCTTTTTTTTCATTAAAATTTTCTCAGCTTCTTCAAGCGTTACATCTTTCGAAACCGTTACAAGGTGATTTTTTGTCATAACTTCACTGATGGGAGTGTCGGATACCTCAAGAAAACGCAGGTCACGACGTGTAATAATTCCTTCCAGGTGTCCATTTTCCAGTGTAATCGGGATCCCGGAAACGCGGCTTTCGTCCATTAATTTTCGTGCGTCGGCGACAGACGCCGTGGGCGGCAGCGTGGCGGGAGAAAGAATAATTCCATTCGCAGAGCGTTTTACTTTTACCACTTCCGCGATTTGTTGCTCGATGGACAAATTTTTATGAATAATTCCGATTCCCCCTTCCTGAGCCAGAGCGATCGCCATGGCACTTTCTGTTACAGTATCCATCGGTGAAGAAAGAAGAGGAATGTTCAGGTGAATTTTTGGCGTCAGCCATGTGGAAACATCCACTTCAGAAGGGACGATCTCACTGTATCTTGGTTTTAAAAGAACATCGTCGAACGTAATTCCAAGATAATTAATTTTTTTATCCATGGTTTTCTCCTGCAAAAAGAGGGAAGGGAAAGGTATTTTCTGAAAATCCTATATATAATAAATAATGTGAAAATTTTTTATATGTTTTTAAAATGAATTTAGTGCTTTAAATTATGTGGTATTCTGAAATGTTCGGTGTGAATTTCTGCTGGTTACGAAATTTATTATAAAAATGGTCTTTTTACAGTTTTACCAGCAGTAATTTTACATTTATTATGCAGAAAATGCCGGAGGAGTAAATTTTATTATGTGCTGCGGATAAATCTGACTCTCCTTTAAATTTCCATTTTATGTGGTTCTGAACGCAGGGATTTTATCCCCGATACACTAAAATTTCGGCTTTTCCGGCATTTTACTTCGCTGCCAGCAGCGGGCGGGAATGAAAATGCCTATTTTCAGACCGCACAAAACGGAAATTTACGGTGTATCGGGAGAAAAAAATTTATAAAGACGGAAAAGGTAAAATCGGAATGAAAATAATCGTGTTTCGGAAAATCTTTTATAAATTATAGTTTATTTAATGTCTGAAAAGCAGTTTTTTTGCCGTATTTCCAATTTAAAAGTGAGAAAGAGGTTAAATTTTGAGTTTTTTTGAAGGGAGGTTTCGTAAAAAGGTGGATTTTTATCATTAAATAATATAATAAAAGTATAAACTACATATTTTAGATCAGATAAAAAATTTTAGAAGGGGAGGGGAGATTATATTTTGTTTCTGTAAAATAAAGAGGATACTTTTTGTTTTTATTTACCTGATGCACTATAAATTTTCGTTTTCCCAGCATTTTCATCGAACAAAATGCCGCGGCCAGCCTGTCGGAGGAGAGGAGAAGTGGAAATTTATTAGGGTATCGGAGATAAAAAGGTTAAATTTTATAAAATTTTCAAAAAGTTGTAGGACTGTGCTTGACAATTTTGGGAAAAATGTTAATAATAATAAAATAAGATTAAGGAATTACTTGAATGAAAGACCTTAATGAAAGAAATTTGAATTGGATGGTGTTCCTGTCTGGGAAGTCTTTTTCTGCCCAGCAGCGTGAAACTGTTCAGTATCCTTTTTTGACGTTCGCATGATGATTCTTTTTGCGGAATGTCTGACAGATTTAATACTCTTACCTTTATTGCTCGAAACTTTTTTGCTGGTTTTCAGAATTTGAAGTGAATATTATCTTATAAGGTATTTTTTGGGGGAGATTTTCTCAAAAGAACACATAAATGGTTTTCTTCGAATTTTGTGACGCGTAGTTTTTGGAAGGATATATTTTTATACCCGATGCACTATAAATTTTCGTTTTTTCTGTCCGCTGACAGGCAGACCAGTATTTTACTTTACTGAAAATACCTGCTTTTAGAGGACTCGAAACGGGAATTTAAAGGAAAACCTGTATATGTCTGTTACACTGTAAAATTTCCGTTTTTTGAAATTTATATTTCGTAAAAAATGCTGGCAGCATAAAACTGAAATGAAAGTGAAACAGGTATATAATTATAATGGAATATATCTTAAAATAGCGCGATGAAATTTATTTATATCGGCTTACCTGAAATTTTGTATCGTACCATTATTGTCTTGTCGTTATATTTTTAATATTTAGAATAACGGCACCGCGGCGGGAGAATTTTGTGCGGGAGGTAAACGTCCTTTATTTTTTCAGGTATATCTTGTTTCTGGTGATACGGAAATTCATCGTGTGTCGGACATATCTTGATATCATCATAAATTCGGTTTTGTGCGGCCATGAAGGCATGCTTTTACAAAGAAAGTAAAAAAGTCAGGGAAGGCGGAAATTCATCATGTATCGTGGAGTTCTTCTTTTTTGATGGAGAAAATGTATCCGTTTCTCAGTGTCTGGGAAAGATGTGTAATAAATTTTAAAAATTTTCTTAGGTGAATTATAATATGGGAAAAATGAGAGATCAGCGTGGCCGTTCTCGAACAGGTTCTGGAGAAAAAATAATGTCTTACTCCTCCGGCGGGCGCAGTGGTGGTGGAAATTATCGTGATCGTGACGGTGGAAATTTTAGTGGCCGTGGGGCACGAACTTCGTCGCGTCCACGTGTTACGAAGATGAAAAGCAGTAATGATCCGGTTTCTGCGTCGAATCCATTTATAAATGAAAGTGGAGCATTAGTCGACGAGCTGGAAATGTCTGGAATTTTGGAACTGCATCCGAATGGTTATGGATTTTTGCGTGATCCGGCGGTAACGTATACACGGCAGTTAATAGATCCTTTTGTCCCAGGAAATATGATAGAAAAATATGGTTTGCGTGAAGGCGTGATGTGTAAAGCGGTGGCGCAGCCGGGGCGGAAGAATCAGGGACCCAGGATAAAAGATATTTTAGAAGTGGAGGGTGCGGCTCCGGAGGAATATTTGTCGGTACGTTCTTTTGATGAACTGACGGCGGTCACGCCGGATAATTGGTACCGGCTGGAGACGGGGCAGACGCCGATAAGTACGCGGGTAATGGATCTGCTGACACCTCTTGGGCGTGGACAGCGAGCGCTGATCGTGGCTCCGCCGCGGACAGGGAAAACGGTACTTATGCAGCAGATTTCTGCGGCGATTTCTCAGAATTATCCGGATGTGTATATGTTTGTGCTTCTGATCGATGAACGTCCGGAGGAAGTGACGGATATGCGTCGGGCGGTACGCGGAGAAGTGGTCGCCAGCAGTCTGGATCGGGATGTGGAAAGTCATGTCCGGCTTTCGCAGCTTATTATAGAGCGCTGTAAGCGTCTGGCGGAATCTGGAAAAGATGTTTTCTTGTTACTGGACAGTATTACGCGTCTTGCGCGGGCATTTAATAAATGGGTGGGGAATACTGGCCGGACGATGAGCGGTGGTGTGGATATTAAGGCCATGGATATTCCTAAAAAATTGTTTGCCACGGCCCGACAGTTTGAGGAAGGCGGATCTTTAACGATCGTCGGCACCGCCTTAATAGATACGGGAAGCAGAATGGATGAACTGATTTTCCAAGAATTTAAGGGAACGGGAAATATGGAACTGGTGCTGGATCGGAAATTGGCGGACAGACGGATATGGCCCGCGATGGATATTAGTCAGTCGGGGACACGGCGAGAAGAAAAATTATTAGCACCAGATGTTTTACATGCGGTTACCATGCTTCGCAGGACGCTGGCCAGTATGAATCCTGTGGAGGCCATGGAGCAGCTGACGCAGAAATTATCAAAAAGAAAGTCGAATCAGGAATTTATTGATTTAATTTGTGGTCAGTTAAGAGATTAAGTTTTTTAATACCCGATATACTGTAAAATTCTGCTTCCCCGGTATTTTGCTTCGCTGAAAATGTCTGCGTTCAGAGCCGCACGAAACGGAAATTTAATGGGAATCAGTATAAATCTGTTTCCGTTATTATAGGAATTATATGCAGGGAGCGGAGAGGAAATTTCCACTTCCTTTTTTTAAATGAATAAATAATCGGGGAATGTGGACAGGAAAAAATAATGGTGGAGGAAGAAGTCTGGACGGTCGGGCGGATTTTGAAATGGACGCAGGAGTATCTGGAAAAATCTGGAATGGAGGCTCCCCGATTAGACGCGGAAATTTTATTGGCGTGCGCGATGAAATGTAAGCGAATCGAGCTTTATACGCATTTTGACGACGTGCCGACGGAGGAAGTGCGGGAACAGTTTAAAAAGATGTTACGCCGCCGGGCGGAAGGAATGCCGGTGGCGTATCTGGTGGGGAAAAAAGAGTTTTATTCAGAAGATTTTCTTGTGATGGAGGGAGTGTTAATTCCGCGTCCGGAGACAGAATTTGTGCTGGTGGGGCTTTTTGATATGATTAAAACGCTGCCCGAGGGAATGCAGGGAGAGTATCGGTTATGTGACCTGGGAACAGGAAGTGGTGTTCTGGCGATTATCGCGGCAGCCAATTTACCAAAAAGTCGGGTGGATGCGGTGGATATTTCTCCGGAAGCATTACGAGTGGCGGAAATGAATGTAAGGAAGCATGAATCGAAAATCGGAGATCGGGTCACGCTTCACGAAGGAGATTTATTTGAACCGTTACGTGGGAAAAAGTATGATTTCGTGCTGACGAATCCTCCTTACGTGGCTCTGACGGAAATTGGTGAGACGCTGGAAGAAAATGTGTTTCGGTATGAGCCAAAAATTGCACTTTTTGGAGGAAAAGATGGGACGGAGGTGATTCGTCGGATTTTTGACCAGGCAGAAGAATTTTTGAAACCGGGCGGCCTGTTATTCCTGGAATTAAGCCCGATGATATATGATCGGGTGATGGAAATAGTGCAGAAAAATGAAAAAATGGAATGTGTCAGAACGATATATGATTTAGAAAACAGAGAAAGAGTTTTGGTTCTTCGGCAAAAATGAGAAAAAATAGTTCAGAATTTTATTTCATTTCTGTTTTTTGACGTGAAAAAAGAGAAATTTCATTTTACGGGTTCTCCCTTAAATTTCTGTTTTGTATGGTTCAGAAAGCAGGTATTTTTCAGCGAAACAAAAATGCCAGAGAAATGGAAATTTATAGTACATCGGGGATAAATGCCATTCATTTTTTGTTTTTAAATTGTACGGTCATCAGAAAGAATATTTATTACACCAGATGGAGGTAAAATTTTATTCCTCTGGTTTTTGTACTCGATATGCCATGAAATTTCCGCTTCCTCATTCCGCCGACAGGCCGGCATTTATGCTTCGCTGAAAATGTGGCTTTTAGAACCGAATAAAATGGAAATATAAAGTAAGATCCGTATTTTTTTGGTAAAATGCCTGTTTTGTGATCCCATTTAAAATGTAGAATCGGGTATTTACTGCCTGAAATATTTTGCTGGTGGATAAAAAAGAAGAGGAAATAGGTGAGGATACTGCGGAATATTAGGGAAATTTATATATTTTTAGAAGAAAAAAGCAGAATAATTCATATAAAAACATTTTTTTGTTGTTTTTTTAATTAAATATGTTAAAATAGTAATGTGGGGAGGTGTTAATTTTTGCGCACGATAAGATATTTACTTTTATACTGGTTTTTCGTTTAAATTTCCATTTTATGCGGTTCAGAAAGCAGGTATTTTTCGCGAAGTAAAAATGCCGGCGAAACGGGAATTTATAGTGCCTCGGGTATAAATTTCATTTATGGAGATATATATACTGGTTCCAAATTAAAATTTCGTTTTGTGCGGCTCTAAAAGTAGGCTTTTCAGCGAAGCAAAAAAGCCGGTGAAGCTGAATTTTATAATGTATCGGGTATAATAATTTCAGATGAAAATGAATCACTGGGGGAATAAAATTTTATTGGACGTCTGAAAGGATATTATACCTGATACATAAAATTTTCGCATTACGAAATTTTTCTTTACTGAAAATGCCGTTTTAGAGCTGCGTAAAACGGAAATTTAAAGGAGAGCCAGTATAAAAGAAAAATGGGGAGTGGAGAGACATTTTGATGAGGAAAATATTTAGTGAGCTCCTGTTTTTGATGTATGGAGGAATTTGTGAGAAGAGATGTTTATGTATGGCCTGAAAATAATGCGTTTTCTGTGGCTTCTTCTCTGAACGAAGATGATTCGCGAATGTATGCTGTCTCTCGTGGGGCAGGATGGATAATTTGGAGTGTCGTGGCGGGATTAATTGCGTATGGAGTGATGTATGCGTTACTGTTTTATCCCTCTGTGGCCACGGAGAATGGAATTCCTCTGGGTTATTTACTTCCGGCTTTATATATTCCCTCTGTGATTTTTTCTTTGATAGGAGGTTTTGATTGTAGCGCGTGTCCTGAACGTTTTGTGGAAAACGGGCGGAAAATCATTCTGGGAAGCTGGCTGTTATACATTTCAGGAATGGTTTTTTTGGGGCTTACATTTAATATTTTGGAGGGATTTTGGGGAATAAATTCTTTGGGAATGATTCTGATTACGTGCAGTAATATTTTGTACTGTTTTTTCTTGATCCGTATGCTCAGAGGCCTGGAAAGCCCAGAATATGTGCCGCGTGCAAAAACGACGATAATTTTATTGGGAATCGCAGGAGTCGGCTCGGCGATCGTGGATGTTTTTGAGAAATCTCCGAGTCCCATGAAATGGATAAGTTCTTTGATGGATCCTTATATAAATGAGACATTATCCATATCCATGTATTTTAATCACTTTTTCTCCATTCTTGTGTTCATGGGGATTATTGTATATCTCTTTTTGCTGTGGGGGATCATCTGGCGGATCCAGCGTGGAACGCTTCCGTAATGGGTGAAGAAGATTTACAGATGATGCTGGTGAACTCTTATAAAATTTAATTTCGGATGTATTATACCCGATGCACCATAAATTTTCGCTTCGCCGGCATTTTTGTTTTCGCTGAAAATGCTGCTTTCAGAACCGTGCGAAACGGAAAGTTAAAGTGGAAACAGTATGTATCCGATTTACTGTAAATTTCCGCTTTTCGGCATTTTTGTTTTCGCTGAAAATGCTGCTTTCAGAACCGTGCGAAACGGAAAG
>JAUNBR010000029.1:0-6380 GCA_030527015.1 Planctomycetia bacterium | reverse complement strand
AAAGTGGAAACAGTATGTATCCGATTTACTGTAAATTTCCGCTTTTCGGCATTTTCAGCGGAAATTAAAATGTCTGTCTGTGGACACGAGAAACTTTTTTTGCCACGAGATACTGTAATTTTAGCGTTCCCTATATTTTTGCTTTGCTAAAAATTCGGCTTTCAGAGCTGTGCGAAACGGAAATGGGAAGGAGAATCAGAGTTATCGTGCTCGAGGATAAAAGTAACTTTAATGATGGAAATGGTGACAGAAACGAAAGGTGCGAAAGTTCACGTGAGAAAAATTACTCCTGATTCTTTTTCTTTAAGAGGTCTGCCGCGGTCATAATCGCAGGATGATTGGGAATCTGTTTTTTCTTTTCCGTTTTTTTTCTTTTGGCGGGAATGTCATCAGAAAAAAATGCATCATCAGGTGGCGAAATGTCTGGATAAAAAGAATGGTCTGGCAGAGGTTCTTTCAGAGATGAATCGTAAAGATCGGAAGCGTCTTCCGGAGAGATTTCAAAATCTGATAAAGGGCATTCCTGTGAAAAATAGGTTTCGTCATCTGGAAGTATTTCAGATTTTGAGGTAAGAGCCGCGAGTGTTTCTGTGTTCATGTGTAAAATATCAGGAGGTAATTCTAAAAGAAATTGGCTCGCGGCGGCTATTCTTGTGCGCCCATTTTGTGTGCGCTGACCCGCAAAAGAAAGTGACAGTTCTTCGCGTGCGCGAGTCATGCCGACGAACATTAATCGGCGCTCTTCTTCGATCTGTGACGGATCATTATCCCCCCGCTGGTGTGGCAGCAGACCATGTTCCACCGCGGTAAGATACACGACTGGAAATTCCAGGCCTTTTGAGGCGTGCAGAGTCATCAGATGAACGTGATCTCCGCTGTCCATCTGATCCGTTTCTCCACAAAGACTGGTCTGCTCAAGAAAACGTTCCAGAAAGAAATCCGAGGACGTATTTTCGGAAGTACGCTCACGGTACGAATTTTGCGTGTCAAATTGCGCGGCCAGAGAAAGTAATTCCTGAATCGGATGTGAAGACGAGGAATCTTCGGAAGATAATTCCTGAAGAAGTGAATCATAACCGGAAAACTGAATGACTGCGTGGATCAGTTCTGTCATTTTTCCACATGATTCATTCTGAAGTCGGACAAAAATTTCATGCATCTGGTGAATGGCAAAAATAAAAGAGGAAATGGCAGTTTTGGCACGATTCTTTAGTTCCGGGCAGTCATCCACTTTTGCGGCAGCTTCCCATAAGGAAAGTCCATGACGCCAAGCGTAATTATTCAGATGCTGGAGGGAAATTTTTCCGATTCCCCGGGCGGGTACATTCACGATCTGTAAAAAAGCTTCATTATCGTGAGGATTATTTAATAGCCGAAGATACGCGAGCATATTACGAACGTCGCTCCGAGAGAAAAGTTCCATTCCGTGCAGCACCTGGTATGGAATGCCACGTAAACGCAGTGCTTTTTCGAATTCCACGCAGAGAGAATTTACTCGATAAAAAATGGCGAAATCAGATGGTTTACGGTGCCCAAGACGTATGGCTTCAGAAATTTCATCCGCTATTTTTGCGGCTTCTTCCTCTGAAGAGGTATACCGTGTCAGACGTACGGGGGTACCGGGAGGATTTTCTGTAAATAAATGATTTTCCATTCTCTGGGTGTTCCGCGTGATCAGGGCGGTGGCGGCACGAAGAATTGCCTGCGTGCTGCGATAATTCTGATCCAGATGAACGATTTCTGACTGTGGAAAATCATGCTCGAATTCCAGGATATTCGAAATGTCCGCACCGCGCCAGCCATAAATGGACTGATCGGGATCCCCGGTAACCGTAAGATTCTGTATGTCGGTGGAAAGTGCTCGTGTGATCGCGTACTGGGCGAGATTTATATCCTGGTATTCATCCACAAGAATGTAACGGTACTGAGCGTCCAGAGCGGCACGGATTTCAGGGTACGTTTTAAAAAGCTGGACTGTCAGCAGTAATAAATCGTCGAAATCCACAGCATTCGCCAGTCGGAGCGATTCTTGATAAGCAGGATAAATCTCCTGAATAAGTGCGGAACATGGCTCGGAATAATGAGGAGTATATTCATCGGGTGTTAATAAATGGCTTTTCGCTGTACTAATCGCGCTGGCCAGCGTGTTAAGAGAAAAATTTCCGACAAGATGTTCTTTCGCAGTCTGCCGGTAATGCTCGAGTGCTTTTTTTAGAGCAGACTGACTGTCCTGTTTATCATAAATAGTAAAATTTCCGCTTAATCCGACATATGAAGCGTAATGGCGTAAAAGTCTTGCCGCGAAACGGTGATAGGTGCTGATCCATAATCGAGAAGTGGAAGATTTCAGCGCAGGTTCTGGCTGAAGCATGTAAGAAATACGTGTCTGAAGTTCCTCGGCTGCCTTATTCGTGAATGTCAGGGTAAGAATTTCTTCTGGATCCACACCATTTCGCAGCATCCACGCGATTCGGTGTGTGATGACCCGGGTTTTACCACTTCCCGGTCCAGCGATAATAAGCATGGGGCCTTCATGGTGCGTCACGGCGTAATACTGGGGTTCCGTAAGTGTATGCATAAATCGGAAATATAAGGAACAGGGATTATTCTTTATTCATTTCCAGACGGCGAATACGCGCGTCTGCGGTGATAAGTTTCGGCTCAGAACGCCGGTACTGACGAATTTCCTCAATTAAGGCTTTCGCTTCCGATAAACGCCGCCGCTCAATTAACTCAAAAAGCCGCAGGAGTTTTCCCTCTTCCTCCGAATTTCTAGAAGGAACTTCCATTAAATCTTCCAAAATTTCATTAGAAGTCATGCCGTAAGATTCTTCAGGCCGCCGCGTCTGGACGGTTCCCTGTTCATCCATATAAAAAAGAATAATATTTTCCGGGTGAACGTGTCCGAGAATTTGTGGTGAATGAGTCGCGACAATAAACTGACAGTTCGGGAAAACTTCCTGAAGTTTTGTTATAATCGTCCGCTGCCGAGCAGGATGAAGATGCAGATCGATTTCGTCGATCATGATGATACCATCTCCCAGAAGCGGATTATCCAGTGTGGGATTCGCGATCGAAAGCCGCCGCGCGATATCTCCCACCATGGCCAAAAGACTTTTTTCTCCGTCTGAAAGCTGATTTATACTAAAAGTGACACCATTTTTCTCGGCCTGAAGCCGTAACGGATTCATTTCGATCGAAAAATTCGACAGTTCAGGCATAAACTGTTTCCAGGTGTATCGTACCGTTTCCAGCTGTTTATCGCGATAATCTCTCTGAAGTCGTGATAAATCTATTTTCGATAAATCCTTATTTTGCCGGATAAGCTCCTCATTATGGCGCATAATGCGACGAAATTCTTTGTCTTCCAGACTTTCGCGTTCCCGCATCCATTCCAGTAAAATTTTATAGTCGGCTTTACAGGCCAAGGCATCTCGGTAAATACTTAAAAGCGAAAAATCTGTATCCGTACGGATAAATTTAGGGAAATTTAGCGCGACGCGACTCGCCTGGTAATAAATAATGACAGGAATCGAACAATTTTCCTCAGTTTTTTTTATTTTTTCGCGAAACTGAGACATAAAATCATGCACAGGGCGGCACTCGGACGGAATATTTTCTGTTTTTTGGGCTTTTTTCGTTCCCGGTAAAAATTTTGAAATGGTTATGGTATAAGGTTTTCTGTTCGTAATATCTTCAAAAGTCAGTTGGATCTGCGAAAAAGTCTGACTGGCAGAAATATCCAGTGAAGAAATATTTCGTCCCGTATTTTTTCCGGTTCTTATCATGGAAACGACGCGAGAAAGGATAATCGCCAGTGCATCCAGCAGAGATGATTTTCCCGCTCCATTTTCTCCCACCAGGACATTCATGTTCGGATGAATGTCCAGAGACATCTCGTGAATACCACGAAAATTGGTAATTTCGACTTTTTGAATGTTCATAATTTTACTCCTTCTCTAAAATTTTATAATAAAGAAGGAAAAAAAGCAAGAGAAATCTGAAAAACATAAAATGAATATGCACTTTTTTATGTTTTATTAAATTTATGCTGGTTCTCGTTTCAATTTTCGTTTTGTGAGGCTCTTTAAGCAGGCATCTTAGCGAAATAAAAATGCCGAGGAAGCGGAAATTCATGATGCATCGGGTATAGGAAGCCGATTTTAGTAAATTCTGAAAAAATTTTTTGAAATTTTGGTAGCCTAAAAAATTTTTTTACTGCCTGTCAAGCAAAAAAAGTAAAAAATTTAGTAAAAATATAACCCTAGAGACGGTGTAATCAGTAAAATTTAACATATTTTTTACGAAAAAATCACTTTTTTTGGAAAATTCCTAAAGTTTTTTCGGACAAAAGAAATAAAAAATAGTAGAATAAAAAACAGAAGTACTCGGAGTCAGCTCTCATTTTTCTCGGGAGATAAATAGAGGAAGGATTTTCTTGCATGATTCCGTTTTGTTTTTTGTTATGAAGTAAGGAAGGTGGAGTAATGAAAACAACAAAACCTACAAAAATTGTGTTTTCTGTAGCGGTTTTGATGTTCGTGACAGGACAATTTGCGCTGGCAGAATGCTGTACGACTCCTGTGTTTCCGTCCATATCTCCGACTCAGGTCGTGGCAGATTATGCGGTTCAGTCATGCTGTGTTCCTGCACCGACTTATAAAGTCGTCTGTGAAACTGTTTATGACGAAAAGAAAGTTGTGCGTTATAAACCGGTGTGGGAGACGGAAATTCGTCAGCGGCCGTATACCGTTTCGAAACAGGTCGCGGAAACTCAGGTGCGTGAAGAACGGTATACTGTCAGAATCCCTGTTACAGAAATTGAAGTCCGAGACTGCAGTTATGAACGCGTACGTTATGTTCCTGAAACTTCGGAACGTGAAGAAGTCTGTACGGTCATGCGTCCTGTACAGAAAGTTTGTGAACGTGAGGAGGTCTGTACGGTCATGCGGCCTGTGCAGGAGACTCGGATGGAAACTCGCCAGTCGACTGTCGCGCGTCAGGTGACCACTTATGAAACAAAATATGTGGATCAGGGTGCTTATACGGATCAGCTGGTTCTGAAACCGTCTCGTGGGCTTTTCTCGCATCATCTGCGTTTTCAGGAAGGGAAGACCGTGACGGATGAATATTCGGGGCAGGTGAATTACCAGCGGCCGGGTTTATACTGGACGCCCACGAATAAAGGACGTTATGAAGTGGCAAAAATTTGGGTGCCGAATCCTCAGCCTGTTCAGGTGCCGAGAACGTATACCGTGCCGGAAACGGTCTGCCAGCAGGTGCCTGTCACCACGACAAAATATGTGAAGGAACAGGTCGTCCGAAAGGTTCCCGTGACGGTCACTGAAATGGTGGAAGAAAGGATCGTGAAGAAGGTGCCGTATACGACCATGAAACCGATTCGTGAAATGGTGGAAAATAAAGTTCCTGTAAAGGTGTGTCGCTGGAAAGAAGAACAGCGTGTGCGTCAGGTGCCGTATACCAGCTGGAAAACCGTCTGTGAACAGCGCACGGAAGAATATGAGGTAAAAGTCTGTAAAATGATCGCGGAGGAACAGATCTGTCGTACGCCACGAGTGGTGCAGCGTTATATTCCGCTGGACGCGAATGGATGTGAAATCCGACCTGCGATAAGTGAAGGCGCACCGGTGGTTTCTGAAACCGTCATTCGCACGGAACCCTCTCAGAGCATTCCGGAACCTTCCATTTTAGCTCCGACGAATACAGATAAATTAGATCCGCCGTCACTTTCAGATGACCGTAATCAGACGGAGTCGGATCGGACTTACTCCACTGAAAAAGTGGAGCACTCAGTTAATTCCGTTTTATTAAAAGAAACACCTGACGAAAAATCTGAACCTGTGAACGATAAAAAAACAGACTCTTCCTCCGGAAATGGATTTAATCCTGTCAGAGGATAAAAACTGGAAAATTTACTGATTTTACTTTAAATTTTTCGTTTTATGAGGAACTGAAAGTAGGAATTTTCGGCGAAGTAAATACCGAAAAGTGAAATCTTAGAGTGTATCGGGAATAAAAATCACGCACGGTGGGGAATTTTCTCTGCCGTGTTTTTATATGATGTAATATTATTTTATAGTGGTGCTCCTTTAAATTTTCGTTTTATGCATTTCTTTAAGCAGGGATTTTCAGCGAAACAAAAATGCAGAGGAAGCAGAAATTCATAGTGCGTCGAGCATATAATATTCCGGTTCTGCTTTAAATTTTCGTTTTATGCGTTTCTTTAAGCAGGGATTTTCAGCGAAACAAAAACGCAGAGGAAGCGGAAATTCATAGTGCGTCGAGCATATAATATTCCGGTTCCGCTTTAAATTTTCGTTTTATGCGTTTCTTTAAGCAGGGATTTTCAGCGAAACAAA
>JAUNBR010000108.1 GCA_030527015.1 Planctomycetia bacterium | reverse complement strand
ACTCCGCGCACACCCACACTCCGCGCCCCCCGACGTCCGTCTTCGCGTAAAACCTTCCTTCCCCCCTTCTCCTTCCTCCTTCTTTCACTAAGCAAAATCTCATAAACATTATTCCTCTCCTTATTATACTGGTTCCATTTTAAATTTCCATTTTGTGCAGCTCTTAAAGCAAGCATTTTCAGCGAAGAAAAATGCCAGGGAAGCGAAAATTTATAGTGTATCAGATATAAAACACAAGAAGGTGACGCACATTCCATGCCTCACCTTCTCTTCTGAATAAAAATTTAAGGAAAACTAAACGATCTATTACTGACGATAATTCATATCACAGGTCACGCCGCCAGCCGCCGGCAAATACGCCGTCAACATATAATCCGTTACCATACGCTGAGCACTAAAACGCCATGCCAGAGTACCGATCGAGTTCTTCATCATCCGAATCCAATTCGTCGGCAAACCATGTGCATCCTCTTTATAATATGTCGGGATAATCTCATTCTCTAAAACTTCATAAAGAGACGCGCCATCCCTCTGATCCGTAATCGTCGTATCCACATGAGAGGTACCCGTTCCGATCGAAAAGCCATTCGTGCCGTCATACGCTTCCGCCCACCAGCCATCCAGCACGGAAAAATTCAAAACACCATTTAGTACCGCTTTTTGACCACTCGTCCCCGACGCTTCCAGCGGACGACGCGGATTATTCATCCACACATCCACTCCCTGCACGATATGACGCGCTACATTCATATCATAATCTTCCACGAAGACAAATTTTCCATGAAAACGCTCATCTTTTCGAAGATTCGCCACCTGCTGAATAAATTCCTTCCCAGGCTGATCTGCCGGATGGGCTTTCCCTGCAAAAATAAACTGCACGGGCCGGTGCGGGTCATTCACAATTTTCGCCAAACGTTCTATATCCTTCAGTAATAACGTGGCGCGCTTATATGTCGCAAAACGCCGAGCGAAACCGATCGTCAACACATCTGGATTCATCGAAATCCTATCTTCTTCTCCACGGCGGCTGGCCTGTGCCTGAACCCTGCGCTGAACAAAATCCAGCATCAGATGCTTCAGCGTAATATGCGTTTCCCACAATTCTCCAGGATCCACATTATAAATATTTTGCCAAACTTCCTGCGTCCAGTGTTCATCGATCCATCCCGGCTTAAAATACCGATCATAAAGATTCTGCATCTGCCACGCCAGCCAAGTCGGCACATGCACACCATTCGTAATATGGCCGATCGGAACTTCCGTCTCAGAACGATTCGGATACAGAGACGACCACATCCGCCGTGAAACCACACCGTGAAGGCAACTAACCGCATTCGCGTGCCGAGAAAGTTTTAATCCAAGTACCGTCATACAGAATGGTTCCCGGTCATCATTCACATGTTCACGTCCCATGGCCATCAGCTGATGAAAATCGATTCCCAATTTTCTCTGCAGCGGAGAAAGATGCTCATACATTAAATCCGGCGCAAAACGGTCATGGCCCGCCGGTACCGGAGTATGTGTGGTAAAACACGTTTTATATGCCACCGCACGCACCGCCTCATCAAACGAAAATCCATCCTCTTCCATTTTATACTGCACCGCCTGAAGTGTCGCAAAAGCACAGTGACCTTCATTCAGATGATACACTCCCGGACGAATATCCAGTTCCTTCAATAATTTTACACCACCGATTCCCACCACCATTTCCTGACGAATACGTGTGCGGCTATCACCTCCATACAGCCGTGAAGTAAGAGTACGGTCTTCTTTCTTGTTCTCAGGTAAATCACAGTCCAACAGATAAACATTCACCCGGCCCACCATCATGTGCCACACACGGGCATAAATCGTTTCTTTTTCCGTCTCGATGGGTACGATAAGTGAACTGCCATCTTCTCTCTTCACCTGAGTCATGGGAAGATTTTCGATATCCGTCTTCAGATACTGTTCCTGCTGCCAGCCATCCACATCCAGCTGCTGCTTAAAATATCCCTGGTCATAAAACAGACCGACAGCCACCAGCGGAACTCCCAGACCGCTGGCACTTTTAATATGATCTCCAGCCAAAATCCCCAAACCGCCAGAATAAATTGGCACCGACTCATGAATGCCGAATTCCAACGAAAAATATGCCACCGGTTTCGAACCAAGCACCCCGATATTTTTCTCCGCCCATGCAGGCCTTTCCGATAAATACTGCTTCAGCCGACGATACGCATAATTTATACGGCACGTCAAAACCCGCTCATATACCCGCTGCTCCAGTGATTCCGGCGTAAATTGGCGTAACATGGCGATCGGGTTATGGTCCAGAGAACGCCATAACTGCGGATCCAAATCTCGAAATGTATTAATCACATCTGGATGCCAGCTCCACCATAAATTATGGGCCAGCTCCCAACATTTATCATATAAAGATATCTGTGAATCTAAACTCAGCTCTTCTTCATTTTTCTTAACTTCCTGAAAACTCATACCTTTCTCCTACTTTTAAAAGAATAGAATAACAGCACTCCACATTTCGTACCACCTGATTACGAACCGGTTTTTCTTGCCTGCGGGGCGCTATCTTTATTAATATTCCTGATACACTATAAAATTCCGTTTCCCTGGCATTTTGCTTCGCCGAAAATGACGGCTTTAAGAGCCGCAAAAACGGAAATTTAAAGTGGAACCAGTATTCTATTAATTTTATACCAGTTACACATTAAATTCAGTTTTTCGAACTTCGAAAGCCGGACTTCTCACAGCCTGCCTGTTCGGAAAATGTACTGACTCTTTTTGATATTCTCATTTTTCATTCTCTGCCTGCAGATGTTCCATCCACATCATGAAATGTCTGAGAAATACATAACTTTACCGTACGGTAAGAGTAAAATGACACGAATGCCCTCCTCTGAAAACCTTACGATTTATTCATAATTATTCTCAAAATGAAAAAATGATGCATGAATTATACACGCCGAACTCTTTTTTGGCTACACGAGTTTTTAAAAAAATCGTAAAAAAACTAAATTTTACAGAAAATTCCCCCTATATTTTTTATTTTACCACAAATTCTCCGTAATTTTTTAATTATTTTACGTAAAAAACATATTTTGTCTCTGATGCTACTATAAAAATAAATATCACTAAGATTTCTGGACACATAAAACTTCCATTCCAGATACCACACAAAAAATTAAGTTTCGAATAAAAAATATTTTTTAGATTTTCGATAAATTTCACAATAAACAGAAACAATCATCGGTAATCGTCCAGTCATTCTTCAGAATGATGCTGGGTATCCGCCACATCAAATTCTGAAATCGCAGGAATCATCATCGCGGCAGAAGTAAAACCGTACGTAATAGCCATAACCAAAAAGACACCCAGTGTATAATTTAACATTAAAGCGGTAATCGCGTAAAAAGTGGCGAACGGACAGCCGAAACTTGCCAGCGCGATGGCCGGAGAAGGATTTCTTGCCCCCAGCGCCAGATACATGGCCACACCTCCGCCGACCATAATAGCAAGAAAAGGCTGCAGCTGTGCCTGAAAGGAGTCCCCCATGGCAAGCATCATTCTCAGGCAGACCGCCACACCTATAAAAAGAAAGAACACGGTTCCCAGGCTCACCCCCACCGCGGAGCGACTTACCGCGTACGTCATTCCTGTGTGAATGCCGAGCATCACCGCAAAAAATACCAGAACCAAAAAACCTCCCAGCAGATAACCACATATTTCAAGAGTAATGATTTCACAGAAATAAAAATACCCCACTAACAGAATCGGGCACAGGATCATTTCCCTGGTATTCCACAAAATCCCTCCAAATTTCCCCAAAACGATTTCTTTCGGCGTTAATTCCGTCGCGCGCAATAAATCCAGCGTCCGGCCATCCCGCTCCCCGGTAATCGCCGTCACCGCCTGCGTATTTATTAAAACTAAACTCAGTAGAGACAGAGGCAAAAACGTTATCGCGGCCAGACGAAACACCCGAATATCTCCCGAATATAATGAAACATCCAGTCCACTAAATGCCTGATACATGGCGCCACATGCCAAAACAAAAATCAAAACGTATGCCGCTCTGACTAAAAACGCTTTTTTTCCGTAAGCGTAAGTCCGTGTTTCCCTCCACAAAACAGGATTATCCCACACATGGCGCGTTTTAAATTTTTCACCATGAATACGCCGATCTAAAGTCTGAGTTTCATTTTCAGACAAAACTTTTAAATTTTCAGCAGGAGCCACAGAAATATCCTGTTTTTCAGTAATTTCAGAAGATCTTACGATATTTGATTTTCGTTCTGTCCGAGACGGATTCCATACACGAACACGGATAACCGCCCAAAAAATCATAAGGAAGGAAAAGAAAACCGCCACACAGGGAAAGGTCCAGACCGCATTCATGGAAATACCATAAACTACAAAAACCGGAGGAAACGCCTGAGTTACGGCAAGAATTGCGCGCCACGGACTCATACTCATGGCCCAGAAGGAGGAGGAAATCCCCAGCCATGTTTCCCCGAGAGCACCTGCTGCCACGACTTCCCAGAAGGCCAGCCATGCAACTAAAATTAAAACGGTCATCGCGACTGCCTGAAAAGTCTGCTCACGCCAAAAGGCCAGAAATGTACCGAGTGTTCCACATAAAAAAATTGTCGCAAAAGTTACCGTAAAACAGCGTATAATCTGACCAGAATCCACTCCTCCAAAAATAAGTAACATAAAAAACACGGGTATCACTGCCACCAGATTCACACATAAATGCAGCAGAGATGCCGCCAATTTTCCCAGTACCAGTTCCAGATTACTCATACGCGTCAGAAGTAAAAGCACCAGGGTATTCCGATCCTTTTCCTGTGCGACATTTCCGGCAGAAAAAATCGCAGACAAAAACAGTGATAACGTTAATTGCAGAGGCGCAAGAATAGAAAAAACCAGCGTACCGAAACGTGACATATCTCCCGGATCCGCGACATTCTGCGCACCACTGAGAATGAGCCAGACAGTCGCCACAAGGATAAGAATCGAAATGGAATAAACCGTCCGGGCAACATAAATACGTGAACGCCGTGGGGTAATTTTTAATTCTCGATAAAAAATTGGTCCAAATATCATATTATTTCCACAAGTTACACTTAATGCATGTCACATTATTAATATTATGACATTATAATATTATTATAGGAATATAAAACCCCGCAGAACATCCTAAAATACTGGTTTTCCTTTAAATTTCCGTACTTCCGGTATTTTTATATCCGATACACTATAAAATTCCCGCTTCCCCGGCATTTTGCTTCGCTGAAAATGCCTGCCTTTAGAACCGCACAAAACGGAAATTTAAAGTGGAACCAGATACTTCGTTAAAAATGTTAGTTTTCAGAGCTATAAAAAACAGGAATTTAAAGAAAAACCAGATATATTATTTCACGAAAATCCGGAACTGTCCAGAGCCTCATAAAAAACTTTTCATATTTTTCGAATTTAAGCCAAATATTTTGTACGTTTACCTAAAAAATCGTAATTTGTTTCGCTAAAACTCGTATCCTATATAATTATTCTAAAAAAATTTTTTATTATCTCTTGACACGTCAACTTTTGACTCGTATGATAATGATAATATTTAGATATTCTTTTAGAAAATAAATTTTTATACCCGATATACTATAAAATTCCGCTTCCCCGGTATTTTGCTTCGCTGAAAATGTCTGTTCAGAGCTACAAAAAACAGAAATTTAAAGGAAAATCAGTATAAATAAAACCATTTACCCATGATTTTTTGATTACAAAAATATTAAATATGACCGAAACGAATTCTGAACCTAAAAATCCCTCTAAGCATGGTGGTTATCTTCGCCAAGCATGGCTTATTCTTTTATTATCGATTTTTTATGGTGGCCTTTTAGCCTGGGTGCAAATAACCCTCGGCCCTATTATCGCCGAAAATAAGAAGCAGGCGACGTACCGTCAGATTCCTGATTTAGTGAAGGGAGCGGATGTAGGCAGAACGGTGGAACATGTTATTTGTGGAACAGACAAGAAAGAAAAAACGGTTTACCAGGCATTTAACACCGAAGGAAATCCACTTGGCTGGGTTTTTCCTGCCACCGGACAGGGTTTTGCGGATACGATCGAGCTGCTGGTCGCGCTGGATAATGATCTAGAAAGCATAACAGGCCTTTTTGTACTAAATCAAAAAGAAACGCCGGGTCTGGGTAATTACATTAAAGATGATTCGGAATTTGCGAAACAGTTTATCGGCCTTAATGGAAATCGGCCTTTAGTCGCCGTACCTCTTGCGGAAAATGGTAAAAATCAGATTACCTCCCTTACAGGTGCCACGATTTCCTCTCAGACGGTATGTGATATCGTGAATTCAGTCGTTACCAAATATCGCCAGGCGGCAAAAGATGCCGTCAAAAATCCCTAAAACGAAATATCCGATTCTATTATACTCTCAGCTTCTCCTTTAAATTTCCGTTTTATGCGGTCCAGAAAGCAGGCATTTTCAGCGAAAAAAATGCCGGAGAAGCAGAAATTTATACACATCGGAAGATAAAGTTTCATCCAGAATTTCGCATATGGAATCTGGAAGATTTCATTTCATTCATTATAAACAAATTTCGGAAACTGGTATTATGAGTGCTCAGCCCACTTCTTTTGAACGCTTTATAAACGGAATTATTCCAGAAAATCCTATTTATCGTCAGTTGTTAGGAATGTGTCCCACGCTGGCCATTACGAACAGTGTGGCTTCTGCGCTGACCATGGCCGCGGCGACGACTTTCACCCTTTTCTGCTCAAATATTATGATCAGTCTGATGCGTAATTATATAAAATCACATCTGCGGATTTTAGTTTTTACGCTGACGATCGCCACTTTCGTAACGGTGGTGGATAAGTTTCTTGCAGCATTTATGCCCGAGATGAGTACACAGCTGGGACCATATATTCCATTAATTATCGTAAACTGTATCATCATTTCACGGTGCGAAGCATGTTCTTCTAAACAGGGGATCATGCCGTCCATGGCGGATGCGCTGGGAGTGGGACTGGGTTTTTGTCTTGGACTGGTTTCCATCGCCACGGTACGCGAAATTCTCGGTTCCGGAACATGGCTGGGTTATACGCTGCTTTCCTCGGACATATGGATGGGCTGGGGCATTATGGTACTTCCACCGGGTGCATTTTTAACTTTAGGATGTTTACTTGCGCTGGTCAATTATTATCAGTCAAAACATAAGGCTTCCGTGGAATCACAGAATAAAACCACGGAATAAAATCATTCCTTTCGTTATCTGATTTCACTTATATTCTGTTTTACTTTGGTCGGAAAACAGATTACTAAAAAATAAAAAATTTACTGTGTATCGGACATAAAGTCATCAAAAATTATGGATATATTTATTAATTTAATTTTAGTCGCCATAAGTGCTGCCGTCATTAATAATTTCGTGCTGAAATATTTTGTCGGAATTTGCCCATTTTTAGGTGTTTCGCGAAAAATTAGTACTGCATTCGGGATGGGGTGCGCAGTAACATTCGTCATGACGATCGCTGCGTTTTTATGCTGGATTTTCACATTTTTTATTCTTCGTCCAGAAGCACCGCTGCCGGCTTTTGTATGGAAAATGTGCGGCGGAAATCCAGAAACGATTATTGATTTATCCATTCTCAGTTATCTGGTTTATATTTTTGTTATCGCGTCCAGCGTACAATTTGTGGAAATGTATGTTCGGAAATTTTTTCCACCTCTTTATAAAGCTTTCGGAGTGTTTTTGCCACTTATCACGACGAACTGTGCGATTATGTTTGCCTGCCTGGAAATTTTGAAGCAGCTGCAGGACCCCACTCAGCTGTGGGGGCTTCATACTGCGCTGGCATATTCCATCGGAGGCGGAATGGGTTTTGCGCTGGCCATTACTCTTATGGCTGGAATTCGTGAAGAACTGGAACATGCAGATATTCCCCGTTCTTTACAGGGAGTGGGAATCGCGCTGCTGACGTCCTCCATCCTGGCCATGGCCTTCATGGGTTTCGCGGGTGTCGATAAGGGAATCGAGAATGCCGTATACGGAAAGGGGAAAACACCTTCGGAAGAAACCTCGGAAACCTCTGTGAATCTTCCCGACGAGACACTTTCTCCGGCAGAATCATAAACACCACAGAATCATAAACAC
>JAUNBR010000028.1:17852-43336 GCA_030527015.1 Planctomycetia bacterium | reverse complement strand
GGAAAGTCGTGGAGAAGGCGGGTTTCGTGGACGCGGGGAAAGTCGTGGAGAAGGCGGATTTCGCGGCCGTGGAGAAAGTCGTGGAGAAGGCGGCTTTCGTGAAAAGGGAAAAGACCGTGGTAAGAGTTTTGGGAAGAAAAAAAGATATTAGGATTTTTATGCCCTGTACATTATAAAATTTTGTTTTACGCGGTCATAGAAACAGATTTTTAATGAAGTATTTCGAAAAGCTGAAATTTTTGGTGTATCGGATATGAAATTCGAGTTTTGTAGATTCAGATGAATATAAACCTGAAATTTGTCAGTTATAATTTAGGAATCGTGGCTGGATTAATTGCGGCGGCCATGATGTTCAGTCTTCTGTGGGCATTTCCTGTTTTTGGGGGAGTGTGGGAGTATGAAGCCAGAGGGTTTTATGGTCTGCTTTACTCCATTTTGATTTCCGGTGTGGTCAGCGGAAGTCTGTTACGGTACGGATGGAATGCGCGAAAAGATCAGTTTTTTCGTCGTGAAACGATTATGATCGTCGCGTTTAGCTGGATTATGGCGGCCATTTTGGGCGCGTTTCCTTATCTTTTCAGTCAGACGGCCAGGGATTTAAATATTACGCCAGATGGGTCTTCCATTCCGGTTTATATGAGTATAGCGGATGCTATTTTTGAAGCGCAGTCGGGGTTCAGCACGACTGGAGCGACAGTTATATGTGTTTTAGATCATCCGGAACTGGTTCCCAGGGTAATTCTTTTTTGGCGCTCGACGACACATTTTATGGGTGGTCTGGGAATTATCGTGCTTCTGGTTACACTTTTGGATACAGGGCTGGCCGGTAAATTTTTAATGCAGGGTGAAATTACGGGACCGTTAAAAACGGGAAATACCATGACACGGATGCGTCAGACGGCTCTGTGCACGACGGGTATTTATGTCGGATTTTGTGTCGTGGTAATTCTTTTATTAAAAATAGCGGGTTTAAGTTTTTTTGACGCGTTTTGTCATGGTTTTGGAACGGTGGCTACAGGAGGTTTTAGTACTCATGATACGAGTATCGCATATTTTCGTGATGTACCGGGCGTAAATTTACTTTTGGTGGAAGGAACCGTCGCTTTCTTTTCGTTTTTATGTGGTATGAATCTGCTGTTACTGTTTTTCTTTTTGACAGGAAAGTCACGTGCGATTTTAAGTAGCCCGGAGTGGCGGGTTTATATTATTTTGGTTATAACGGCGACTTTTGTTATTTTTGGTACCGCGGTGATGAAAGATCATTTATCGGTAACAGGAGATGACGGCACGTTCCAGCTGGCGAAAGCTGGGGACGCTTTTTTAACGTGTTTTTTTCATGTGGTGGCACTTATCACGACGACAGGTTATATTACCACGGATTATAATACATGGTCTTCCGCATGTTTAGGGGTGTTTATTCTTTTGATGTTTACCGGTGCGTGTGCGGGGAGTACTTCCGGCGGAATAAAACTTGTGCGTGCCATTCTGTTTTTTAAAATATTACGTATGGAATTTGACCGGGCTTACCGTCCTACGATCATTCGTCCGTTACGTTATGGAAATGAAATTATCACGGATGAAAGTGTGCCGCGGCAGCTGCTGGTGTTTTTGTTAACGGCATTTTTGATCGTTTTAATAACATGGATACTGGTGATTTTTATAGAACCTGATGACGCGTGGATTAATAACACGATCGAGTATATAAATCCGGAGACGAAGCTTTTAGATCTGTTAGTCGCCACATTATCCATGTTCGGGAATATCGGTCCGGCGATCGGTCTTTTTGGTCCGACGGGAAATTATACTGCGCTGACAGACTGCTCGAAGTTAATTTTTTCTGTGGTGATGATGCTGGGACGTCTGGAAATTTTTGCTGTGCTGACTCTGTTCGTTCCACAGTTTTGGCGAAAATAAATCGGCGGATAAAATTTGTATGGAAAATAAAAAATAGAAAATAGGATTATGTTCTGTACGAGATAAATTTTCATTTTGTCGGTTATGCCAGATGAAGATATACTCTGGTTTTCCTTTAAATTTCAGTTTAGTGTGGTTCGGTACCGGATGCATTTTCTCAGGGATTTTGCTTCGCTAAAAATACCGGGGGATTTCAGAGCCGCACAAAACAGAAATGAAAGGTGACGCAGTGTATAAACACAGGCGTTTTCAGGGAATCAAAAAAATGCGTGGAAAGTGAAAATTTACGGTATAACGTGTATAAAATGCGTTTTTTTGTGTTTCACATCATATGAAACGTGGTTTTCATGACAGCACGAAATTTAAATTTAATGTGGAATCGGTATTTATGAGAGCGATAAATTATCAGAAGGATGATCATCAGAGCATGTCAGGGCGGGGAGGGAAGTAAGTCATGAAAGGGAAATTGTGGGTTATAGGTGATATTCATGGATATTCACTCGCTCTGGAACGGCTTTTAGATAATATCGTCCCGGGAACGGATGATACGGTGGTCATTTTAGGAGATTATATAGATCGTGGGCCGGATTCACGAGGTGTGATCCAGCGGCTGTTTCGGCTTCAGCGTGAATGTCATATGGTACCTCTGCTGGGGAATCATGAAGAAATGATGTTACAGACTCTTTCCGCGGAATTTTGTCGGAATCATCATCTGGGTATCTGGCTGGCGGATGATCTGATGAAAAAAAGTGCATGGACGCGAGTATCAGAAATGTTCGGTGGAGATAAGCATCAGCAGATAAAAAAAATGTGGTTATCTGTCGGAGGACGGCAGACCCTCATGTCTTATGGTGTGTCAGACGCGAGTGAAATTATTCTTCAGCATTTACAATTTTTGGCGGAGTGTAAGGTGTATTATGAGACGGAACACGCGATTTTTGCCCATGCGGGATATGTTTATGACCGTCCCATGAGCCAGCAGCCACGGGAACCGATTTTAAAAACACGGCTGTCAAAATATGTTCCGCAGCCACACATTTCTGGAAAAAAAGTTTATGTGGGACACTCGGCTCAGCGTTCGGGTGAAATTCTGGATCTGGGGCATATTCTTTGTCTGGATACCTGTCTTTATGGCGGTGGCTGGCTGACGGCTTTAGAAGTTCAGTCCGGGGAAATCTTTCAGGTGGATGCCGGAGGAATGTTAAAAAAAAGCTCGATTTAAAACCGGAGTGTGGGGAGTGTGGAGTGGGATCAGATATGAAAATGAGCCACACTATTATATGGGGAATAACACTGAGAATGAACGTGTTCGTGGAGAGAAGTTTCCCACGTTATGTGCCCGATACACTATAATTTTTCGTTTTATGTGTGGTTTCGGGAACAGTATTTCACTGCGGGTGGTTTCGGGAGTGGTATTTCACGTGCGGGTGGTTTCGGGAACAGTGTTTCACGGGCAGAGAAATATTTTGGAAGAGTGGAATTTATGGTAAATCAGGCGTGATTTCTTTTAAGAAATGCTCACACTGCTGCGCCAGGGCGTCATTTCCCTGTTTTCGTGCCAGCTGTATCGCCGTGTGAATATCTTTGACGGCATCTTTCATCTGTGACAGGGAACAGTATACTTCCGCACGGTAAAGGTAAATATCCAGATCGTCTGGATTTAATTTAATGGCATGTGTAAAATCTTGAATCGCTGCTTCATAATTTAATGTTTCGGAATGCGCGACTGCTCTCAGGTCATAATGATTCCAGGAAGGATCCAGTCGGGCAGCGGTGTTAAAATCGGCCAGAGCTTCTTTAAAATGCCGTAAAAATAAATGAGACTGTCCGCGCAGTGCATAATAATCTGGCTCCTCGGGCTCAAAATCGATCGCCAGTGAAAAATCTTGAATGGCGCCCGAGTCATCCATCATTTTCATTTTTGCTTCACCACGAAAACCGTAAATCAGAATATCAGGATCCGCTTCCAGTGCTTTATCGAAAAAACGGATGGCTGGCAGATACTCTTCCTGATAAAGCGAAATTTGGCCGAGCATACTCCACGCGACAGCACTTTTAGGATCCAGCGAAATAACTTTTTGCAGATCAGTTTTTGCTTCAGAAATTTTTCCCATGCGAAAAAAAGTGCTTCCGCGCCCGTAAAGAGCTTCGGAATTTTCAGGATCCACGGAAAGAATATACTGAAAATCCTGCAGGGCGTCATTAAATCGTCCCAGTTCCATGCAGGCCGCGCCATGAGATTCGATCGCCATGAGATTTTGCGGATCCATTTCAAGAGCTTTTTCATAAAATTCTGCGACTTTTTCATAATTCTGCTGGTACTCATACATCATGGCCATCATCATAAACGTGTCAAAATCCGGGGAGATTTCCAGGCGCTTCTGAAAAACTTCCATCGCGTCATCATACCGCTCCATGATCTGAAGGCCGACTCCACAGTCATAATAGGCCTCTGCAAAATCCGGTGCACAGGCGATAATGGCCTGCATTTCGCCGACTGCTTCTTCGATAAGGTCTTTTAAGAAGTTTATATGTGCCAGCCAGTAACGGACGATAATATTTTCTGGCTCAATTTCCCGGGCACGTAATAAAGAAGTTTCTGCCGCCTCATTTTGCATTAAAGAAAGCTCTGTATATCCTCTGCAAAACCAGGCGTAAAAAGAGGAGGGTAATTCTTCGGTGGCCTTAATAAAAAATGGTAATGCGTCATTCCATTCTTCGTTTAAGGTATGCTGGATCCCACGGTTTAATAATTCTGCCACCGGTGCGGAACTGGAGGACATGGCTGCTGCCATTTCATTAAAAAAAATTGCGCCGGCATCATAAGGTTTATGTTCCATCAGAAAATTAGCCTTCCTGCTGTCAGTAAAAGAGAAAAACTCTGGTAAGAAATTTTTCCTCGTATGGTTATGCCCGTATATGATATGATCATTTTTGTCGTGTGATATTTTGTTTTATTCCGATAACTATAAATTTCCGTTTTCCACGACATTTTTGCTTCGCTGAAAATATCTGCTTTCAGAGCCGCACAAAACAGAAATTTAAAGTGGAACCAGTATATTTTTATTTTGTGTGGCCATTTTAACGGATAATTAGTGAAAATAAAATACCGTGGAAGTGAAATTTTATTGGTGATTCAGGAATAAATATATTTTAACCTGGAGGAAAAAAAGAGGCAAGAGGTCACCCATAAAATTTCATAAAGCCATTTCTCGGACTTTTATTAACCGTTTTATTTCTTTTACGGTATCTGTTTCCTTATAATAATATCCCTGAATACCACATTTTAGCAAAAAGACATCAGAGCTGGGGATTAGGCCGATATTTTCCGGGCGAATATTATGTCGTTTCATCCATATCGCGGCCGCGGTGGCCCCAATTTGGGGAGTGGCGGTGGTATTTTGGGATAAGTCCGGTTCCCCATTAAGTTCTGTAGGATGAGTATGTATGGGAAGAGACACTAACATGGGATCTGGCTGAGGAGATGACGCGAAAACCAGCGGTGAAGTATTTTCCAGTAAAGAAATAAGCCAAGCGTCCATACCGTCCCAGTGAGTCCGCAGGGCGATTCGAAAAGCAGCGATATGCCCCATGGCGTACGGCTGCTGCAGAGAACTTCCCGATGGAGTTTTTCCCGCCTTAATGGCTTTTAGCAGTTCTGGAATGGCCTGGTCCGTACCATATTCTCCCAGCAAAACGCATAATAAAGTATGGTGTGTGGTTTCCTTCTGATAAAAAAAGTTAAAAGATGCCGGCATATACTGATTCGGATACATGGAAACGTCTTTAACCTGATTTAAAAAAGCGGTCGCGAGTACTCCTATTTCCGCGGGAGGTAAACTGTCCAGCATAATAAACTCGGGCATGGAAAGAGGCCGTTTTTTTGCCAGTTTTGGCGTAAGTGTTCTGTGTACGATATGACTCCACCTCTGAGACATATTTTGTTCAGATATGGTAGGATACATCAGCTGAAGACGTACGGAAGAAAGATTTACCAGGTGAAAAAAGGCATCTTTCCTTTTAGGATGAGGAATCGCCGTGTGCAGAGGATGGGTTCCCGGAGATAAATTATTTCCGCTGACGCACCGTACACTGTTTTCTTTTAGTGTGTCAAAATGTGTCGGACGGATCATCATGTCATTTTTTTGAGGAATTCCTGGTTCCAAAATTTGTGAGGACTGCAGTTTACCACCCACCCAAAATTCAGAGGCAATTAAAGGCATCAGAAAAGCACGAAGGCTGGCGATATTCTCTTGTCCCAGCGCACTTATGTTTTTCTGGTACCGGGAAAATAGCTGTGCGTCCACCTCTTTCACATATTTTTTACAGGCCATCATATCTGACAGATAACGTAAGGCCAGCCACCGCTTTAATCGCTGTTTTTTGTCCACGGAATCCTGTGCATGATGAAAATCAGAAGGAATGGGTATTTTTCGCAGTAATTCTCCAGGTTCCAGTAAAATAACATCTGAATATTCAGAAGAAAAATCGTTTCTCTTATTTATTTCGTTGGCGGCGGAGGAAAAAAACGAAATTTCAGAGTCAAAATTTTTCTTGACGAGATTTTCTTTTCCTGAGATTTCCTTCCGAGAAGAATTTTCCAGAGGTGCGATTTCCTGAATCCATTCCATCATTCGTTCTGTACTGATGATGGGCGTATTCTCCGGCATTTCCTCCTGAGAAAGCCAGATAAAGCGTACCTGATTCTCCATTTCCAGAATTCGTAATTCATCGTCGGCGATTTCAAGATGCGATAATATAATTTTACGTAATCCTTCCAGTATTTCCCATGTAAATGCTGGTTTATTCGCTAAAAAAAGCAGTCTTCTTTGTGAAAATGTCCTGATGGCATAATCATTACTGGTTAAATTGTGCAATAAAACAGATATTTCCGTTTTCGTCGTATTTTCTTCCGAAGAGAATGGTTTAACCTCCAGAAAAACAGTTTTCTTTTCGGTAAAATGAGTTTCGGAAGTGTCAGGATGCTGAGAATCTGTCTTAAAAAGAGGAGGATTTATTTTGACCGGCATATTTTTTCTTATCCGTAATAATTGGTGCTGTACCTCATAAGATATTCCCGGATGCTGTAATTTTTCTGTAATGGCGGCATCTAAAATCGGCTGAAACTCTGGATTTTGTGATAAAAAATATAATTTTTCCTGTGCCGCCGTACGCTGTGAATAACGATCACTGTCCAGATGTTTAAAAAGTTCTGAAAGTGAGACCTTTTCCGTTAAATCTGCTTTTATCGAATTTTTGCTGTTTTCTGTTTTGAAATCCTCTGAATGTGAGAATTCTTGCGCAAAAACTGTTTTTTTATAAAGGTCCGATGAAAGAAAAATAGCATAAAAACAGACGGGCAGTATGAAAAACAGTACATAAAAGTACGTTTTTTTGTGAGTGATATAAAAATTTTTTATGTATTTCGGTTTTAAATTTTTCATAAGAAATAAATTTTTGAAAATTTAATTTGTGCCGATTTCACGTTTTTTGGGGGATAATTTATCCTCATGCCCCGCAATTCTTGAAAATCTGGAACATACCTTTATTTCTGTTCGTCCGATTATGGAAGCAGATATTTTTGTCGTGCAAAATCTCACGTAAATGAAATTTCACAGTACGTCCGGTACAAAAAGTGCTAAAATGGTTTACGTGGAATCACGATCATACCATACATATATATTATAACATGTGTTTTGAGAATTGCTCTTGCCAAAATCCCAAAATTTATGTAAGTATATCAGAATTCTGAAGGAATGTCTAGAATAATTTATCATGTACATTAAATTTTAAGGAAATAAGAGATGCGCTATTTAAGAACAAAATTCACTTTCGCGACGATTCTCAGCATAATCACAGTTTTTTTTCTGAATGCCAATTTTTTTAATTATGTACATGCTCAAACATATATGGATTTAAGCGCAGATAAAGTAAAAGCGCTTCTCCGCTGTCCATCAGAGGAATCCATGCAGTATGTGGATGATGCTTTCGAATTAGTACGGCAGGGGAAAGTTCCGGAGTCCATTCTCCTGTCAGCGTTTAATTCATCGTATAAACGTCCGAAAAATAAATGGATGTATTTTCAGATCATTCTGCCGAAGCTCTGTGATCAGATAGGAATCGATTACTCGCAGCTCCGTGCGACACTTACAAAACAGTAAAACGGAATATTTTTAGGATATTATTTCCGCAGAATCTTGAATAATTTTTGATTTTGTACTGTTACTGACGTTAAAATCGACAAAAAATGTATTTTACTTTTAGCCTGCAGCAGACCGACGGATTTTTGTCTAGTTTTCTTTCTCTGGCGGATTTATTTCTGATCCTTTTTTTCAGATGCATATTTTATATCTGATACACTATAATATTCTCTGCTTTTCCGGCATTTAGTTTCGCTGAAAATATCTGCTTTCAGAGCCGAACAAAACGGAAATTTAATAAAACCAGTATAATTTTTACGGCTGCAGCAGATATTACATAACGCCACAAAATTCCAAGAAACACTTTTTTTATTCTTGTCGGCAAAAAATTTCTTTTTTATTATTAAAAACTGATTTTGTCTTCTATTTTCATTTTGTGAGGCTTTTAAGTCAGGCATTTTCATTCCAGTCTGTCGCTGGCAGGGAAGCAAAAATGCTTGGGAAACAGGTGTATCGGATCTAAATTTACGTTTAAAATTCCAGATTTAAAAAGGCTGTTAAAATTTCAGACTAAAAAATGCCGTGACCAAAAATCCTGAAAAAATTTGGTTACGGCACATATTTTTATTTTCTAAAGAAGGAAATTTACCATTTTATACCGGTTTTATACCCGATACACTATAAATTTCCGTTTCACCGATTTTGTTTCGCTGAAAATGACGGCATTCAGAACCACAAAAAACGGAAATTTAAAGTGAAAAAGTATAGTCGGCAGGTTTTTCATCTATCATAGAATGAAGGTAACGTAAAAATTCATCGTGGACCAGGGATATTTTTCGTTTCTGAAATCCATAACACGAAAACTTCCGAATCATACAAAATTTATATCGCTTTAAGTGCCTGGTCATCCGAATCTTCAGACTGAATATGCAGGCCAGTATTTTGGGGAGCTTCTTCTGTCCGCACCAGTTTAAGAGATTTCCCAGATTTTCGTCGTTCTTGTACGAAACCACGGCTACTTCCCTCAAGGAAAACTGCAAAATGGGAGGCCAGACCCTCTGTAAATTTTTCGCGTAATTCAGAAAGGATCACTTCCCACGGGCGAACACTGGCGTAAAGAACGTCATACGCTTCCCGAATTTTCCGAATTTCTTTACTGGGAACACCTGCCCGACGCAGGCCGATGCTGTTTAGTCCCACCACGAGTGAGGTTCCACCGTCCACCGTAACAAAAGGAGGGACATCATGAACCACCAGAGACGTTCCTCCCACCATGGCGAACATTCCGATCCGACAAAACTGATGGACCGCCACTCCTCCTGATATAAAAGCTCGGTCTTCCACCAACACATGGCCTGCCAGCATGGTGTTATTCGTAAGAATCGTATGATTTCCGATCACACAGTCATGGGCCACATGAGAATTTACCATTAAAAAATTATTATCCCCGATCCGTGTGCATTTATCAGGATACATCGCGCAGTGAACGGTCGCATTTTCACGAAAGGTATTTCCTGACCCGATAATTACTCCCCCGATTTCACCGGAAAGATGAGTGTGCTGGGGAATTCCGCCTAAAACTGCACCTTCATGAATAATATTATTTTCTCCAAGAGTAACCCCTTTTTTAATGACGACACGCGGTAAAAGTCGGCAGCCAGATTCCATGGTTACGCCTGATTCGACGACACAGAATGGCCCTATTTCCACATCAGATGCGATTTTCGCGTCTTTACTTATAATGGCTGATGGATGTATTTTCACGAGTTCTTCCTAAAGTTAATTTCCTGCACATCCCATGTGCGTCGTGGGGAAAACAATCACAAATTTATGTCCTGAATAAATCTAATCTTCTATAAGTTTTTGATTTTCCGGCATTTTTATGCCCGATTCTTTATACATTTTTATTTTTCAGCTGGTCTGACCGCCGAGGTTCTATTATGTGACAAATAATATTATGCTGGTTTTACTTCTAAATTTCCTTTTATGCACCAGTTCTGAACGCCGGCACTTACGGCAAAACAAAAATCCCTGTCTGTCGGCGGACGCGGGAAGCGGAATTTATGCGCTTCCTCGAGGATAAATGCCAGGAAAGTAAAATTTGTACGGCATTAGGAATAAATTCCATTCATCATAAATTCATACATCGGAAACCTCTTCCGACACGCTAAAATTCCAGTGAAATTCAAAACCTGCCCAAAAAGCTAAAATCCCGACCAGATTCTAAAAATCACTAAAGTACGAATTTCCTCCGACACGCTAAAAATCTGATGTGGACTGGTATATTTTAAGGAAAAGGGCAAAATTTAGGTATTTCCATAACCGATATAAATATTTTTGCTTACCGGGATTCTACTTTTTTAAAACTGCTTACGTGACCGTGCAAAACAGAAATCTTAAATAAAATTCGTAAATCGTACTGATACCGAAACTCCCCATGCTTCGGAAAATCGTCGCGCCGTCATTTTTCGTAAATTTTACTCACAGGCTGAAATTTCTTCCCCGGCACATCAAAATTTCACCCACCACGTCAAAATTCTCGGAAACTTTTCCCGTGGCGAGATATTCTGAGTTTCCTTAAATTATCTTTTTGTGCGGTTTTTATACCCCATGCACGATAAACTTCCGCTTCTTCGGCATTTTTGCTTCACTGAAACTGCCTGCTTTAAGGGCCGAACAAAACGAAAATTTAAAGCGGCGCCAGTATAAAATTTATGACGGATGTCTCCGCAAAATAAAAAACAAGAAAAACGGAAATATATTTTTATAATCTGCTGAAAAACTTTATTTCCTTAATTTATATATAAAATGGCATTTTATGCAATGTGAATTCAGAAAAATTCTTTAAAAAAACTTTTATTTTACGATTATTTAAGAGACAGCAGGGAACAATAAAGTAATTTAGGTAAAGTGTATAAATTTTTACTGTAAATGTTTTATTTTAAATTTTGTGTCTGAATATAAAATTTAAGTTGTGGCCAGGTAAGAATGTAATAAATTTCCATATTCTGCGCCCGATTTTGAATGCATATCCGCCCGTGATTAAACTGAAACCGTCGGGCTGGCATGAAACCTTTCGAGAAATATGAAACAAAGAATTTTTTCACGGTTTTAGACTAAAAAGATGTTTTATACCCCATGCATTATAAATTTCCGCTTCTCCTGCATTTTTGACTCGCTGAAAATGCTTCTTTCAGAGCATCATAAAACGGAAATTTAAATAAGAACCAGCTGCTTTCGGTTTACCCATTTTCAGAGTAAAAATGAAATAAACCGAATCGGCAGCCTCTCCGTTTTACAAAGAATACTTTCTTTATTTGCCCGGAACCTGTTTTACTTCAAGAATTTTGTCATTTTCCTGTTCCACCGCTACAGAAATAACCTCTCCCACTTTTAATGTGGTAAGATACTTTTCCACTTCACGCCAGTTTCGATTATCATCAGGCATGAGTAAATATTTTTTCCCGACCATGTGTTTTGCATCACCGGCTTCATTTTCACGATGAAAACTTTCCGCAGTAAGAAACTCCACGACGATCGTCGGATCACCGCCAGTTACGTCTGCATAAACCACTTTTACCTGTGCGACTCCTGCGAAATCACGATCATCATCTGCCATCACCGGGGCGGCGCATGCCAGAAATACTCCACAAAGAGAGAGACAGAAAATCAAATTTTTCATAATGATGTCCTCCAATTAAACGTTTATTTTCAGAACGCACCATACGTCCGTGAAACCATAATTATTATAGCAAGAAAAGCGAATCATGTCCAGTCGGGGAATTTTTTCATATATTAAATCATACTCTGATTCAGTTTTGATTTTCCGTTTTGCGCAGCCCTAAAATTTTTGTCTTTTAGCTCCGGCAGATGCTGACAGAGAATCAAAAATGCCGGAGAAAGCGAAAATTTTATAGTGTATCGGGCATAAAATCGTCAAAAAATCTGTGGAAGAAATGAAAAAAAGAGGCATTATGGATAAAACATAACGCCTCTTTCACATTTTGAAAAACAAAAGAAATTTACTTAACTTTCTTCAGCTGAATACGACTGTCGGCGACACTCGCCCCCTGTCCGACTGGATGTACGATAAGAGGATTAATATCCAGCTCTGCGATTTCCGGATGGTTTACGGCCATGGCGGAGAGTCGTAAAATAATATCTTCCACCGCTTTCAGATCAGATTTAGGTGTGCCCCGGAACCCGTCCAGAACAGCGAAAGAACGAATACTGCGAATCATATTTTCTGCCCAGTAACGAGACATGGGAGCCAGGCGGAACTGCACGTCTTTCAGAACTTCCACCATGGTTCCGCCCAGTCCGAACATCATCAGAGGGCCAAATTTTTCATCGCGATTACATCCGATAATGACTTCCACGCCTTTCGGAGCCATTTCTTCGATAAGGATGGAATCAATTTTTGCGCCAGGTACATTTTTCGCGATATTCGCGTAAATCTGTTCATAACCGGCTTTCGCACCATCAGCTCCGTTAATGTTTAATAAAACACCGCCAGCGTCAAATTTATGTTTTACGTCTGCCGACATGACTTTCATGACGACGGTCGTACCCCATTTCCCGACTACTTCTGCAGCTTCCTCCGCAGAGGTAACGTTCGCGCTTTTCAGAAGGGGGAGTCCGTAACATGCGAATAATTCTCTGCACTCCGCCTGGGTGAGATACTGAGAATCTTTATCTCCGAGAGCATCAGCGATAAGTTTCGCACAGCGTTCTTTATCCACATTTTCAAAAACTGGAATCTCTCGATCTGTCTGTTTCTTCTGTTCCGAAAGTCGGTAAGCGGCGCCCAGGGCACGGATGGCATCTTCCGGGAAAGAATAGTTCGGAACGTTTTTGGCACGCAGATTTTTCACGCCCTGTTCCACCATGGCCGCTCCCATAAAAGAGGTAATCACCGGGATGTTCATTTCCTGAATGGCTTCTGGAATCATGGTGCCGACATTATCGATATCTGTCATGGACTGCGGTGTGAGAATGACCAGACCCATATCCACTTCCGGATCACTGAGAATCGTTTTTGTCGCGACTGCGTAACGATCACTTTTCGCGTCACCGATTACGTCCACAGGATTTCTCAGAGACGCGGCGGCGGGAAGCTGGTCTCGGCATTTATCTTTGGTGGCTTCTGAAATATTCGCCAGCGTCAGACCAAAACGCTCTGCGGCGTCCGTGGCCATAATGCCAGGACCTCCAGCATTCGTGATGATGGCCAGGCGATTTCCTTTAGGCAGCGGCTGGTTACAGTAAAGATCGGCATAATCGAAAAGCTCGACGATCGAATCCACACGCTGCACACCACTCTGCATCAGAAGAGCCTGATAGACGGCATCATTTCCTGCCAGAGAACCCGTGTGACTGGAAACGGCTTTCGCGCCAGCGGCGGAACGTCCACTTTTCAGGACGAGAATGGGCTTATTTTTTTCGAAGAAAATTTTGCTGGCGATCTGCTGGAATTTTGCACCGTCTGTAATGTCTTCCAGGTACATGGCGATTACTTTTGTTTTGTCATCATCCGCCAGGTATGTTAAAAGATCCACTTCATTTATGTCAGATTTATTTCCGAAAGATACGAATTTACTGAAGCCCATATCCCGCTGTTCGGCGAAATCCAGAACGGATGTGCACAGTGCACCAGACTGACTGACGAAAGCCAGGGTTCCACTTTTCGCGGTTTTTGCAGCAAAAGTAGCGTTCATCTTCGCATCATCTTCTGCGTTCATGATTCCCAGACAGTTTGGCCCGACTAAAACCATTCCCAGCTCGCGAACTTTATTACGTAACTGAATTTCCAGCTCAGCACCTTCATGGCTGGCTTCTTTAAATCCGGCAGAAATACACACCAGGGCTTTTACGCCTTTTTCGCCACACTGCTGCGCGGTGGTAAGGACGATTTTTGCGGGTACGACAAGAATTGCCAGATCGACATCCCCGGGAATGTCGTTTACGGTGGGGTAAGCTTTCACTCCCAAAATCTCCGCGGCGGTGGGATGGACGGGGTAAACCGGTCCTCCCTTAAACGTATCCAGAAGATTTTTCATAATGTCATTACCGCAGGTACGGGGTTTCGTCGAAGCACCGATAACAGCGATGGATTTTGGATAAAACAGAGCATTTAATTGCGCATAATCCGCCATGGAAGTCCTCCTTCTTTTTGTAAAATAGTTTAATATGCCCGACAGTTCTGAGAGAAAAAATTTACCCGATGTACGAGGATTTTTCTGTCCGCCAGCCGCCAGGTTTTTCTGGTTTCTGCTGTCTGCCGAAATGTCAGGTATCTGTGACCCATAAATTGGAAATTTAAAATCGAGCCAGTGTACGTATTATAAATCAGATGTTTTGTATGAGAAGGAGGAATGAACCATTTTTTAGTGAAAATTCTTTATTTTATAGATGGGAAATATGAATGTTTATGATATGAAAAATTGTGAAGGATGAGAAATATGAGAGAAAACGGGGAAGGAAGCGGAAAATATGCTGTACGTAAAACATGAGTGTAACGGTATTCATGGTGACAGGAGAACTTAAAATCATCGTTCGTGTGATGTATTTTCGTTTCATTATAATTTTATACCGAAGAATTTTATATCCGAGGCACTATAAATTTCCGCTCCCACGACATTTTTTTGATTCGCGGGAAATGCCTGTTTTCAGAGCCACACAAAACGGAATTTTAACGGAAATTTAAATGAGAACCATATATCCGAGGCACTATAAATTTCCACATTTCCTGTCCGTGGCAGGCAGACGGTATTTCGTTTTGCATAAAATATCTGCTTTAGAGCCGAAAAATAATAGAAAATGAAAGGGGGAACCCGTATGAAAGGAGAATTTGGTTTTTTTGGGTGTCAGGGTAAGTTTTGGTGTAAAAAGGGAAAGAAAGCTAAATTTTTCCAAGAAAAGAAAAACGGTAGTTTATTCATATATAAAGTTTTTTGGCTTATTTTGAAAAGATTTTTTCAAAAAAATATAAAAAAGTGTAGAAATTTTGACTTATTTTGGGGGTTTTGCGAAAAAACATCTTGACAGGATGCGTAAGATTATGTAAAATTCGTTTGTGTTTATGATAATACTACGAACACTCAGTATAATGAATCTCTACTAAACAAGTTTTCACTGATACTTATGTGGCCGGTTTACATAAATTTCCGTTTCTTTTAGTCTGGGTGTAAAGTGGCGAAAGATGAATTCGCTGTCAGAATATATAAACGAAAATTGAGGGTAACCGGATATACAAAGAAAAATCTCATGGAAATTGCTCCGCCAAAAAGTGTATGTTCTTTTGGTGTAAATTGGACAAGATGAGTAAAATGAGATGTGTCGTTCAGAAAGGTTTCGAATATTTATAGGAGGACCGTATAATGAGAAATGTATTTGATGCGATTTTGGAATGTGGACATGATGAGGATTTTGTCCCTCAGGTGACTCCAGATTTTAAGCCCACGGATGCGCCGGCAGGTTCTTTAGCGAAATTAAAGGTGTTACGTGAACGGATCCGAAAAGGGTTTCCATTATGGCATGAAGATGATCGAAATGATTATAGTGGTCTGACGGGTTATCGTTCGACAGATCAGGAATAATCGTGTACGCTCAGATTATGGACTTCATGTGAAAACTTCTGAAGTAACGATAATGATCGTGGTGATGGTAAATTGGAGTTAAACGAAAAAATGAGATATATTTATACCGGAGATACAATAAATCTTATCTGACTCTCTGGTTTTTTGCTTCGCCGAAAGTGTCTGTGTTCAGGAGCCGTATAAAACTAAAATATAAAGTGGACTCAGTATAAAAGATAAAAGGCCATGTAAATATTTATTTGCATGGCTTATGTTTTTTCTTGCTTTTTTTGTGTTCTGGCAGATTTATCCCCGATTCACGATAAAATTCTGCTTTTCCTGTCTTTTTGTTTCGTTAAAAATGCCTGTTTTTAGAGCCACATAAAACGGAAATTTAAACGAGAAACAGTATAATTTATGCGAGACACGAGGAATTTTCCTGTTTTTTTGTTTTTCCCAGAATACCGCTTTCAGAACCATAAAAAATGGAAATTAAACGTGAACGAGGATAAAACAGAATTAGTATACGATTATTCTTTCATGATCCAGGTAAATTCATCTTCGAAATCGGGGCTTTCGCCGCGAGGAAATTTTCCTTCGCGAATATTTTGAATAACATTCTGCGCAGTTTCGTCGGCCACATTCAGATGTGCGGAAGTCCAGGAGGCGGATTTAAATCCAGATTTTGCAGGATCTTTCGGTAAAAGGATGTAACCGAGCTGAAATGGGGTTTCTGGCTGTTCCAGAATAGTCGCTGCCAAGTGACGGTATAAGGGTAACTGCAGGTTTTTCCAGTGTTCGGTGGAAAGAGGAATTCCTTTTTTCTGAAGTATTTCAGGGAGAAATTTTAGGTGAGCCTGATCGGGAGAATCTCCGGCGTCTGAGGTTTTATAGTCCCAGATGGCCCAGAGATTTTGATCGGGATGATAATCGATTCGGTCAATAATTCCAGAAATTTTCATAGGACCGCCTGGAAAATGAAGTATATCTCCGTAACCGGCATCTGAACGGAAAAAATTTTCCAATTTTTGTTCTGCGTAATGAATCTGCCAACCATCCAGAGTATGCTGTGCCTGATGATGCGCGAAATGATGAAGCCGATAACGTAACTGTTCTTTTTGAATGAGTACAGGGGAAATGGTATTTTTTCCATAATGCAGCGAAAACTCTTCCTCAAGAAAGGAATCTAAAAGTTTTATGATACGCTGCGTTTCCTCTTCCACGGTATGTTTCCAGAGGTATTTTTGGGATTTCCGAGCAGCGATTTCCTCTTTCCCAAAACGTAATAATACCGCGTGTGCCAGGGTGCCGAAAGATCCACCACCCATTTCTTCTGCGGAATCATCGACACGCTGGAGTTTTTCATAATGCCTTAAATAATAACGAAATGGGCACGCCAGATAATCGCTAAATTCAGAAACACTCATTTTTGTTTTGGGTGTTTTGGGAATTCGGGGCGCAGGAATCTGGTAAACACTCTGCGGTGCACATTCTTTCTCAGAGGGAGAGATATGTACATCAGGATTTTTAGAAGATTCAGAGAAACTGACTTTTTTAATACTTTTTTGGGGTGTATCGGCTTCTGAAAAAAACTTTTTTGCTCTCTGCGCCAGCGTCTGGTCATCTCCACGCAGCAGTAATCGGCTGGGGAGCAAGAAATCACCTTCGGGGGAAACACGACCAAAAATGATTCTTAAATTTTTTCGTGTCGCCAGTAAAACGGAAAGAAAATAAATATCACGGGCACAGCGAGTTTCATTCGTCTCCAGTCCCAGTTCTTTCCGTAATTTATTGGGTAAAAAAATATGTTCATTTCGTGACTGAGGGATAATTCCTTCATTAAATCCAGCAAGAATCGTAGCGGGTACGTCATCCATGAATAATTCCAGCCATCCTCGCAGATCGATCGTATCTGAACCTGAGGGCATACTTAGACGACTGGTGCTGCTGTGATTAAGAAAAAACTTTAAGGCCTCTGTGAATTTTAGTTTGGGCATTATACATGGCGGAAACTGCATTTCTTCGATAATAATTCGCCGGATTTCCATGCAGGAACGTGCCACATGGTACTCTGCTTCTGTCTGTGAGTGATAAATCCGCCATCCGTATATTTTTAGCAAAAAATCCACGACACAGCACGCCCAGACGGATAACGGGGCGGTATGCGTTCCCAGCTCCAGATTTTCGGTGTTTACCATGGAGGCAAAAACAGCGTATTTATGGTTTCTGATACCGTTATTCCGCGCGATATTTGCCGCATTATGATAATTCGCAGATTTTAATAGTGTGTCTCGGAGGGTGGCGAATTCTTCCAAGACTTTTTTTAACGCCGAAATGTGAGGTTCCGTCTCCATGGTACTGTCGGGCAGATTCTCTTCCAGGTGAAGTAAAACATTTTCTGCCGTGATGTCAGGTAAAAATTTTTCAGAAGGTGAGGCCATTTCTTTTGACTTTTCTGAGGAAACAGCTTCCTGAAGTGTTAATTCTTCTGCAGGTGGAAAAGGATTTAGAGAGGAAGTTTTTGTTGTTTCAGAGAATGCTATTTTTTTCCGAATCGGAATAATTTCTGGCAGACAGTTATTATAAAAGGTGTCCAGTTCGTCGATCCATTCCAGAGGAATTTTTCGGATTTCATTCAGGTATTTTGTCATGTCCGGATGACGAATTAACTGGGAAAAACTGACATAACGCTGTGTTTCCAGCCAGTCTGCCCAGATGGATAAAAGCTGCCATGGGCCCAGTGTGGATAATTCTTTTCCGCCAGCGTACTGCGAAGAAATACCTTCCATACGTAACCGCTGAGTGATGAACGGTTCCAGAGAATCGTCGATTACTCCGACTGTAATTTCGTCCGCGGCATAAGTGCCCTGAAGTTCACGTAACCAGTCGGTGACTGCTTCCGCCTGATCTTCCGGTTTCGTAACCTGATGGATAATTGAATCCGGAATTTCCATGAATGTCTCTGTCCATTTTTCAGGAAGAATGCAGCCGACCTGATTAAATCGGTCGGAAAGCTCGGCAGGAGCGAAAGTGAAAATTTCCACATTTCCTCCGACTTTCATTAACATCTGCTGCTGAAGGCGGTTTAAGTCGACACATCCCACGATTCCCACCTGAAAGCGGATATTAAAATCTCTCTGTGGATGCGGATGACGTAATGCATAAAGTCTGGCAGACTGTTTATCCCATAATCGCAGTTCATTCAGCATGGCATGATAAGTTTCCTGAATCTGAGCCAGAACTTCCCATCTGGCATATTCAGAGTTCAGAACAGGTTCTCCATCTCTTTTCTGTTTTTCCCAAGTTTCCTTGACGCTCACGAAGTCCAGTCCTTCTGCAGCCAGTTCTTGCTGCATGGTGGAAATGATTTTCCCCAGCTCCATCCACGCCAGAAAATCTTTTTGATCGGGAAGATTCGGAAAAATTGGACTCAGATGCTGATCTTTTGCGAATTTTTGTAGCGCTCTGGACCAGACTATTTGTTGGACAAGAGGGGAGGCAAAAGGATATTTTTGCGCATAAAGAAGCTCTGGAAAATCACCCGCTGTCTTTACCCGTGGCGGTTCGATCGTCAGGTGATGTTCGTATGCTTCCTCCGCAAGAAGTGTCAGCAGACGCCGTCCCGCGGCACGAGAAGGAAATACCAGTAAAAGATTCGTTAAATCGACATATCTTCCCTGCTTATAACGCTGGATGAGAATATCCACCACTGCTGGCAGGCACGGTTTCTCCCAGCCTAAAAATGTATGTTTCATAAATACTTTCTGAAACGAAATAAAAAAAATAAAACTTCATAAAATCACACTTTTCTTCTGAACGGTTTATATTATCTACAAAAATTCAAAAAATATCAAGAGACTGCAGGAAAAGAAGTAGGGTGTACATAAAATATTTACAGGAAAACACTTAAAAAATTTAAAAAAGATGGAAAACAGTATCTGATATATAATCGTTCTAGAGTTTTCCAGTAAGTGTTCGAGAAATGTCCTCGTTCTTTTTTTATTACCTTTATTTAAGAACAGAAATAGAATATTTTGTTTTTTGTGAAATTTTTGAAAATGAAAGGACTGCACAGCAGTATAAAATGGAAGACGGAGAAATTTCACATTTTAGAGATTTTTTGAAGTATGTATACTGGTTCCACTTTAAATTTTAGTTTTTTGCGGCTCTGAAAGCAGGTATTTTCAGCGAAGCAAAATGCCGGGGAAGCGGAATTTTATAGTGTATCGGGCATATCATAAGAAATAAAATTTTTTCTTATTTTTTCAGAACGTGAACGTCTGTTTTACGGAGTGAGAAAAGGAAAAGTTAAAACGGAAGATGGGGAAAATTTTAGCGTATTTTGAGTTTTATTATTTCTTAAGAAAGTATACTGGCTGATTTTACTTTAAATTTCCATTTTGTGCGGTTCTGAAATCTGGCATGTTCAGTGTAACGAGAATGGCGGAGAAGTGGAAATTTATGGTGTATCGGATTATAATGTATCGGGTATAAAATCAAAATATTTTCTGTTTTTTTAAGCCTGGATTTCTGTTTTGCCGGAGAGTGAAAAGGAAAAGTTAAAATCCGGAAAGTGGTAAGAAGTCGGATCAGGATTTATGAATGACATGAGAGGGTTTTATGCCCGACCCACGATAAATTTCCGCTTCTCAGGCACTTTCTTTGGTAAAAATGTCTGTTTTTTTAAGGCCGCGCGTAAAACGGAAATTTAAAGTGGAAGCAGATATAATTTTTTTGATGTAAAAAAGGGTTTTATAAGATTTTCCTGGTTTTATGAATGAGGCATGAAAGTTCTATAAATTTTTGTTTTTTGGAATTTTCAGAAAAAATGTGGAAATTTATCGTGTGCCGGGTGTAAAAATCTGGAGACGGGGAGAAGGCAGGTCAGGATTTATGAATGATGTGTGAGGGTTTTATAAATTTTTTTCATGTAAAAAAGAGGTTATAAGATTTTCCTGGTTTTATGAATGAGGCATGAGAGTTCTATAAATTTTTGTTTTTTGGAATTTTCAGAAAAAATGTGGAAATTTATCGTGTGTCGGGTGTAAAATTCTGGAAATGGGAAGAAGTCAGGTCAGGATTTATGAATGACGTATGAGGGTTTTATAAATTTTTTTGATGTAAAAAAGGGTTTTATAAGATTTCTGGTTTTATGAATGAGGCATGAGAGTTCTATAAATTTTCATTTTTCGGAATTTTCAGAAGGAAAAGCGTGGCCAGTGCACGCAGGATGAAAGAGATGAGGAACGGAATCTGTACCCAGTAAATATTCTGAAGGAGAGTACTGGTTTCTGAAATCGGTGAGGTAAAGTCCATCGGCGGAAGAAGTTTTGCCAGCGCACCTCCGGCCAGTGCGCCGAGGAAGGCGATCAGACCGCTTATGGTTCCGTAAGCGGCGATCCATGTGGCGTGTTTTTTTGGAGGGGAAAGCTGAATCTGGATCTGAGGAAGCCCCACGTTTAGTCCGACATACGCGATATAAAAAAATGGCGCGGCAAAAAGGAAAAATGGGAAACGGGGCGAGGCAAAAAAATAACATAATGCGCCGAAGGCTGTCAGAAACTGAGAGAGTGCCAGAATGGGAATGACGCCGTTTCGGTCTATTTTCTTTCCGGCCGTGCGGCTCAGGCAGAGCTGTCCGGCCCGAGTGATGAAACGTAAACTCAGCAGAAGCAAAAACGGTAAGCCCAGCCCATAAAGTTTTACATCTTCATCAAAAATTTTTGCAGGATACGTTATCTGAAAAACCTGCTCCAGCTGTGTGATAAAAGCAAAATACGCGCCGTAATACAGCAGAGGCCGAAAGCGCCGGTCCTGAATCGGAAGCAAAAACTGCCGAAACATTTCTCGAAAATGTGCCCCCTCTATTTTTGAAATTTCCATTTCGTGCATACCTTCTTTTTTGTCAGCCGAAAAGGAAATCGGAGATTTATTATTTCCTGCAGAAAGTGCACGTGGCGCATGAACCCTCAGCAGAAAAAGTGTGCCCGGCAGCGTAAAGAGCGTGCCGATCACAGCCAAAAGAGCGTATAAATAATATTCAGAAAAACACGCGCGGAACGGGAAATAATTTCGCCACCAAAAAACGGCCAGAAAGCAGATCACCAGCGATAAAATTTCTCCCGAGATACGATAAAATTCCCGGTTTCCAAAAACTCGGCCACGCGTTTTTTCAGGAAAGATTTCACCAGACCATGCAAAAAGAGCCACCGTCGCGCAGTGCTCCGCGAGATTCGCAGTAAACCAAAAAAACGTCAGACACATAAGCGCCGGAAAGGGAGACAAAAAGTCTGGCCGTCCCCAGAAAATCATCATCCACAGCAGCAAAATTTCCATTAAATATGCAGTAATGCAAAATCTTTTTACCCCATGCATTTTCTGAATCAGAAACGGCGTAAAACCCCGCATGGCACCGGCCAAAAACGGCAGAGCGAGGATTAACCCGAGAAAAAAAGTGCCCTTCTGCATCCCATGAGAAAGCGCCATAAAGATAATGACGAGATTAGAAATAAAACAGTTTCCGAAACTCCAAAAAATAGTACTGAGAAACATCCATCTGCGAGAATCATGACGCTCTCTGATCCGAACATCAGACCATTTTCTGATCGGAGAAACTTTCTTAAAATTTCCCTGCGGAAATAAATCCATGCACTCCCTCTCCGATAAATTTTAGGAAATTAGAGCTTTTTATGCCCAGGATGAGGAATGTTATATCTCCGATGCTCTAAAAATTCCGCTTCTGCGATATTTTCAGCGAAACAAAAAATTCGGAGAGGCAAAATTTATAGTATTCAGTTAATATACGGGCCATTTTAAATCTCCGTTTTTTTCGGTCCTGAAAGCAGGTATTTTCAGTGAAGCAAAAATGCTGGAAAAACGGAAATTTATAGTGTATCGGGTATAATCCATCCAGAAGTAAAAGAAAAACGATTATGATTTTACATAAAATTCAGAAATCGCATCCACGATATACGCCTGTTCTTCATATGTGATTCCTGGGAAAATAGGAATCGCCATAATGCTTCGGCTTACCTTATGAGTAACAGGTAATTCCGCATCAGAACATTTTAGATACTGGAAACATTCTTGTTCATGAAGCCCCATGGGATAATAAATTTCCGTGCCGATGTTTTTGCTGGATAAAAAATCACGAAGTGCGTCGCGCTTTCCATCAGGAATACAGATGGAGTACTGATTCCACACATGACGCCCTGTTTTGGGGTAAGCCGGTAACTGAATTTTTTCTGTCAGGCCAGCTGCTGTAAAAAGTTCATGATAAAGCATGGCATTTTTTTGTCGCTGCGCACACCAAGTATCCAGATATGAAAATTTTACGTTCAGAACCGCTGCCTGAAAAGCATCCAGCCGACCATTTATACCTATAATATTATGATAATAACGCGGTTCCATTCCGTGATTTCTTAATTTTCGTAATTTGTCGGACAGAATGTCGTCATTCGTCGTTAATGCGCCCCCGTCTCCGCAGGCACCAAGATTTTTCGTGGGATAAAAGCTGAAACACCCGATATGCCCCAGTGTACCAGCGCGCACCGATTTTTGTAGTTTTTTGTTGTAATATTCCGCGCCGATCGACTGAGCGGCATCTTCGATTACCACCAGATGATGTGCGTCAGCCAGATCCTGAATCGCATCCATATCCGCGGTCTGCCCAAAAAGATGTACAGGAATAATCGCTTTCGTACGAGCAGTTATCTTTCGTGCGGCATCCGCGGCATCCAGATTCCATGTATCAGGATTTATGTCTGCAAAAATTGGAATACCTCCCAGACGTGCTACTGCACTGGCCGTGGCAAAAAAAGTGAAAGACGGTACGATTACCTCATCTCCAGGTTTTAAATCACATGCCATTAATGCCATCAGCAGAGCTTCACTTCCAGACGCACACGCCACGGCGTACTGAGCCTGTGTGTACTGCATCAGATTTTGCTCCAGCCGAAGAGTTTCCGGTCCTAAAACATACATTCCAGAAGCCAGGACTTTTTGTACCGCTTCATTTAACTCCGGAAGAATAGGTTTTTCTTGCCGGGATATATCCAGCAGAGGAACTTTTTGTACGATCAGAGGTGTCATCCTTTCATGCTCCCTATTATTTTATAACGTATCTTTATGGGAATCACACGGATTCCGTAAATCCTGTTTCCACTTTAAATTTCCGTTTTTTGCGGTTCTTAACGCAGGCATTTTCAGCGAAGCCTGCTGCGGGCAGGGAAACAAAAATGCCGGAGAAGTGGAATTTTATCGTGCATCAGGTGTAAAATGCTGAAAATACTAATTTTATGGTAAAACTTCTCTCCGTGATTAAACAGGAAAAATAGTGCCAGATCAGAAACCGCTAAATTTTATTGATCATACCACACCTGGTCAAAAAAACAAGAGATATTTATGATGAAAAAAGATGGAATTTCACCTTCGTCAGAACTAAAATGTACAGAATGTGTACATTAAAATTTGCGTTTCGTCTGTTTTATCCCTTATGATGTAAAAAAATCCGAATGTTAAGATATGGATGTTTCGGTATTTTTGTTTTTTGTATCCGATAAAGTATAAAATACCGCTTTTCTGGCATTTTTGTGGAAGAATCTGCTTTTAGAGCCGATACACGATAAAATTCCGTTTTTCCGGCATTTTTGTTTCGCTGAAAATGCCGACTTTTAGAGGCGCAAAAAACGGAAATTTAAAGTGAAACCAGTACATTTTAAGATTTAGATGGTGTGATTACAGAAACAGACATTTTTGTAAATCGAAAAATTCCTGAGAAATGGAACTTTAACCTGAGCCGGGACCATGTATTTTACAGATTTTTTTGAAGGGTTACGCAAAAAGTTGTGAGTGGTCTGTTTGTAAGCAGTTCTATTTTTCCTCCGTGCATCTGCGTGATGATGCGTGCTTTCGTTAATCCGAAACCCAGACCACGCCCAGCCTGGTATGAAGAAAAAAAAGGATCAAAAATCAGAGGTCGGATTTCTTCGGGAATTCCGTGACCTGTGTCCGAAATTTGAATCGAAATCTTATCTTTTTGTGAACCATTAATTAAAAATAGAATTTCCCCGCGTTTCATGATGGCGCGCAGGCTATTTTTTACCAGAGAGGATATTAAAACATGAAGCTGTGCGGGATCTGCATTCATGTCAAAAAATGAAAAATCAGAATCCGTAAGATTTTTTGTTTTTTGTCCGTCAGGTAAAATATATTCCACTTTCCACAAAATTTCTTGTTCAAGAAGTGTGGACTGGAAGTGCTGATGGATATTCTCCAAAATTTGGATAACAGAAATTTTTTGAAACTCTGGCCGAGGCGCCTGGGAAATTAAACGTAAATCGGAAATCATCTCTTGAGCACGATGAACATTTGCGCAGATGGCGGATAATTCCCCGCGTTTTATAGGATTTTCTTCGAGTTTTAATAAAAGTTGCGCACGTCCCAGAATGGCGGCCAGTGGATTATTCAGATCATGTCCCGCCCCGGCCGCGAATTCTGCCAGAGATGAAAATTTTGCCTTCTCCAGTTCACGCTGAAATTCTTCTTCGCTGAAAGAGCGCTGGGCAGATGAGGTTTTCCGGGAGGGCTTTTTATGATCCATTTTTAGTCAGATAAATTTCAAATTAATTATTATGCCCGACGTACAATAAAATTCCGCTTCTCAGACATTTTCTCTTGCTGAAAATGCCAGAGAGGCGGAAAATCATAATGTATCGGGCATAAAATTTTTGCGCAAATTATACCGCCGCTTTTCATGTGGTGCAAAATATCTGAAAACGGAAAAGTTTTTGCTTACCGAAATATACTGGTTCCACTTTATATTTCCGTTTTCTGCGGTTCTGAAAGCCGGCAT